>JAFGOL010000170.1 GCA_016926495.1 Oligoflexia bacterium | reverse complement strand
TTTCCGCCCGGCCCATCCATGAAGCTTATTACCGATATTTTTGAATTTTGCTCGGCGGAAATGCCCGGATGGAACAGCATCAGCGTGTCCGGGTACCATATACGCGAAGCGGGAGCTACGGCCGCGCAGGAAGTGGGCTTTACGCTGGCTGACGGGATTGCGTATATAGAGGCCGCGCGAAAAGCCGGGCTTGATATTGACTCTTTTGCGCCGAGGGTTTCGTTTTTTTTCAACGCGCATAATGATTTGTTCGAGGAAGCTGCCAAGTTCAGGGCGGCCCGCAGGCTGTGGGCAAAGATAATGAAGCAGCGTTTTAACGCGCGGGATCCCAGGTCCATGATGCTGAGGTTTCACGCGCAAACAGCGGGCTCCGCGCTTACGGCGGTACAGCCGGATAACAATATTGTCCGTGTTACGCTTCAGGCATTGGCGGCCGTGCTGGGCGGGACCCAGAGCCTGCATACAAATTCAAGGGACGAGGCGCTGGCCCTTCCCACTCAGGAGAGTGTGGAAATCGCACTCAGGACACAGCAGATAATAGCGGAGGAGTCAGGTGTGACAAACACTGTTGATCCGCTCGCAGGCTCGTATTTTGTTGAGCATTTAACCGACCTGATAGAAAAGGAGGCCCGGGAGTATATAAATAAAATAGACGATATGGGCGGAATGATAAAAGCTATTGAAAACGGTTATGTTCAGCACCAGGTGCAGGACGCCGCCTATAAATACCAGAAGGATATTGAAAGCAGGCAGCGCATTGTTGTGGGTGTGAATGAATATACAGGAGGCGTTAAAACCTCCCACAAAATATCAAAGCCCGATCCCGGGGTGGAAAAAAGGCAGATCAAGAGGCTGCGACAGGTTAAGGCTAACCGTTCACAAACTGAAGTTAAGGCAGGCCTGCAAAAAATAAGGGAGGCTGCGGCGAACGGCAATATAAACATGATGCCATTTTTTATTGAGGCTGTAAGCTGTTATTGTACTATAGGCGAGATATGCGATGTACTCAGGGAGGTTTTCGGCGAGTACAGGGAGAAGGTTATAATTTAAGGGAGGTTTTATTTTGGCAGACGCGAAAATAAGGATACTTATCGCAAAACCCGGCCTTGACGGTCACGACAGGGGGGCCAAGGTCATAGCAAGGGCCCTTATGGACGCGGGTTTTGAAGTTATATATACCGGGATAAGGAAGACCCCGGAGGAAATAGCCCGCATCGCCCTTGAGGAAGATGTCGGTTTTGTGGGGCTCAGCCTTTTGAGCGGAGCGCATAACGAGCTTTTTCCCATGGTGGCGCGCGAAATAAAAAAACTCGGGCTTAAGGACGTAAAAATATTCGGAGGCGGAGTTATTCCGGAAGCTGACGTACAGGGGCTGCTCAGGCACGGCATGGACATGATATTTCCCTCTGAAACCCCGACCGAAGCGGTCATCGACTATATTCGCCAAAACGCAAAAACAGGGCGCGGGTGATGAAAGGCGCTGTAAAAAAAATAATAGCGGGCGAACCGAAACATATATCACGGGCCTTAAGTATTATTGAAAATAAAGAAACAGGTTATGCAGAACTTATCGCAGAGCTTAAAGCAGTCAGGTCCGAAGGACATGTAATTGCTGTCACAGGTGCCGCGGGCGCGGGAAAAAGCACGCTTATAAATTCCTGTGTCGATGAATATGTAAAAAGAGGCAAAAAGATCGCGGTTATTGCCGTAGACCCCAGCTCATCGATTTCAGGAGGCGCTATACTGGGTGACAGGATAAGGATGGGATCAACCAGGGAAAAGGTATACATAAGAAGCGTTGCCACCAGGGGAGCGGCAGGAGGCATAAGCGAGGCAGCGGAAGGCATGGTTTGCGTATTCAGGGCCGCCGGATTTGAATACATCATTATTGAAACCACCGGCGCCGGACAGAGTGAAACCGCCGTGGCCGGAATAAGCGATGTTGTTGTGCTTGTGTTGCACGCCGGGACCGGCGACGACATCCAGCTTATGAAGGTCGGCCTTACCGAGATAGGCGATATTTTTGTTGTGAACAAGGCTGATATAAGCGGTACGGAACAATTCTGCGGATATATAAGATCAATATACGGGGATAAAAAAATCCTGCTTACGACTGTTGCCACTGAAGGGAAGGGAATATCCGGGCTTGTAAATAAGATTGACCTGTGCTTGAATTACGAGGGGGACCTGAAAAGTGGTAAAAAAAATTGACCATATAGGCATAGCCGTTAACAGCATAGACGAGCAACTGCCCTATTACCAGTATGTGCTGGGGCTTGAAATTGAGAAAATAGAGGAAGTCCCTGAACAGGGAGTAAAAGTATGTTTTTTAAAAGTGGGGGAAGTGCATATTGAGCTTCTTGAACCCCTTAATGATCAGTCACCGGTCCAAAAATTCCTGGATTCAAAAGGCCAGGGCGTTCATCACATAGCATACGAAGCCGAAGACCTTGAGCAGGTAATTGACAGGATGAACCGGAACCTTGTTGACCTTATAAACAAGGCTCCCAAAAAAGGCGCTGACGGTAAAAAAATATGCTTTGCCCATCCCAGGTCCACGTTTGGCGTATTGACCGAAATCTGCCAGAAAGCGGAGGCTGATAATGAGTAATATATCCAGGCTTCATGAGATCGTGCAGTTGAAGGAACTTGCCCGCAAAGGCGGGGGACAGGACAGGATCGACGGCCAGCATAACAAGGGCAGGCTTACGGCAAGGGAGAGAATAGAACTGTTGCTCGACGAAGGGAGCTTTGAGGAATTCGATATACTTAAAACACACAGGTGTACAAACTTCGGAATGGAAAACTCGAAAATATATTCCGACGGTGTTATAACCGGCTACGGCACCATAGACAACAGGCAGGTATTTATTTTTTCACAGGACTTTACGGTGTTCGGCGGCAGCCTTTCGCTGGCTTACGCGGAAAAGATCTGCAAGATAATGGACATGGCTTACAAGGTCGGCGCGCCTGTCATCGGACTGAATGATTCGGGCGGGGCAAGGATACAGGAGGGTGTTGACTCGCTTGCCGGGTACGCGGATATTTTTCTTAAGAATGTAATGTATTCCGGCGTAATTCCTCAAATATCGGCCGTGCTTGGCCCGTGTGCGGGCGGAGCCGTTTATTCCCCGGCAATAACGGATTTCATAGTCATGAGCAGGGGCAGCCACATGTTTGTTACGGGCCCCAAGGTCGTAAAAACAGTTACCAACGAGGATGTTACTGAGGAAGTCCTGGGCGGCACTACGGTGCACGCTTCAAAAAGCGGTACCGTTCATTTTACCACCGACGACGAACAGGAAGCGCTCGCGCTTATAAGGAAGCTTGTAAGCTATATACCCCAGAACAATATGGGGACCGTACCGGTAGTTTCCTGCAAGGACCCCATTGACAGGGAGGATGAAATTCTGGACGGTATTATCCCGGACAGCCCTTCTGTCCCGTATGACATGCTTGACATAATTCACAGCGTTGTAGATGAAGGTGAATTTCTGGAAATCCAGAGGTATTTCGCCCCTAATATTGTCTGCGGTTTTGCCAGGATGAACGGTAAGAGTGTGGGTATTGTCGCGAACCAGCCCAGGTACCTCGCAGGTGTTCTTGATATAAATTCATCCAGAAAGGCGGCCCGTTTTGTAAGATTTTGCGATTCGTTCAATATCCCCATATTAACGTTTGTGGATGTTCCGGGATTTTTACCGGGCACTGTCCAGGAACACGGCGGGATTATTCTGCACGGCGCCAAACTGCTGTACGCGTTTGCCGAGGCCACGGTACCCAAGGTCACTGTAATAACCCGCAAGGCATACGGCGGCGCTTATGACGTTATGAGTTCAAAACATTTAAGGGGTGACGTTAATTTCGCGTGGCCCACTGCCGAGATTGCCGTTATGGGAGCCGAAGGAGCGGTGGAAATACTGTATAAAAAGGAGCTTTCCAAATCAACTGGCAGTGACGATAAAAAGAGGTACGAGGAAGAGTACCGCGATACGTTCGCGAATCCTCTTGTGGCAGCGGAGCGCGGGTATATCGACGACATTATACGTCCGGCAAGGACAAGGTTCAGGGTCATAAAATCACTGGAGATGCTTGTTACCAAGAGTGATTCAAACCCCGCTAAAAAACACGGTAACATACCCCTGTAGGAGAAGTGACCTATGCTGAGCGGAATCGAACTTGCCGTTTTGGGATTGCTGGTCGTTTTTTCGGGGCTGCTTGTTATTACGCTCCTGCTTTACGCGGCGACCGCGTTTATTAATAAAAAATTTAAAATTCCCGGGATGCAGTCAGGACACGGTCAGGATGAGTACATAACGTCGGACGTCGCGGTAGCCATAGCCGCGGCTTTGTATCTGTACGGGATCATGCACGAGGACGAGCTCCAGAGGCTTTTGACAATTCAGAAGGTGACGGTCCCCTTTTCCCCGTGGGCGAATAAGAATATAAATGAAGTGATAAGCAGGAATGACGCTGTTTACCGCCGGAGGTGGAAGTGAAGGAATTTGATTTTACAATCAACGGCAACGAATACAATGTCAGGGTGGTTTCACTTGTGGACGATATAGTAAAAGTTGAAGTTAACGGCGTGACCTATGACGTTGAGATGAACAAAAAGGAAAGTAAAACCCCTGTGATCAAAAGAAGCCGGGTGGTGCAGACGGTCCTTGAAAGGGGAAAATTCACGCATAAGGATTCAGGCCAGAGCCTCGCGCAGGTTAAAGCGCCTATTCCCGGCCTGGTACTGGAACTCAGGTGTAAAAAAGGCGACACTGTGAAAATAGGACAGACTGTCCTGATACTTGAGGCCATGAAAATGCAGAACGAGATCCAGGCATCCAGGGACGGGGTAATTAAGGAACTCAAGGTTACCGAAGGACAGAACGTGTACGAGGGCGATGTCCTTGCGGTGATTGAATAGACGGCGGAGGATTTGTGGATATATTTTCCGGGATTTTATCGTTTCTGAATGTTACGGGATTTGCCCATTGCGACTACAGGCATATTATCATGATATGCGTGGGCCTGATTTTTATATTCCTGGCCATCGCGAAAAATTACGAGCCTCTGCTGCTGCTTCCAATCGGTTTCGGGATCTTAATGGGCAACATACCCTTTCTTGCAGGCATGAACATAGGTATATACGAAGAAGGCTCGGTCATGAACTACCTTTACAAGGGTGTGACCCTCGGTATTTATCCGCCGCTGATATTTCTGGGCATAGGCGCCATGACTGATTTCAGCACGCTCATATCAAACCCGAAACTTTTTCTTCTGGGAGCTGCCGCGCAGGTGGGTATTTTTATTACCCTGCTGGGCGCCCTCTGGCTGGGATTTACAATGAAGGAATCAGGAGCAATAGGAATTATAGGCGGTGCCGACGGTCCTACTGCCATTTTTCTTTCGTCCAAGCTCGCGGCCCATTACATAGGCCCCATTGCAATTGCCGCATATTCATACATGGCCCTTGTTCCGGTGATCCAGCCTCCTGTAATGAAACTCCTTACAACAAAAAAGGAAAGACTAATTAGGATGAAGCCTCCGAGGTCTGTTTCAAAACTTGAGAGGCGGCTTTTTCCGGTGATCGTTTTTCTGGTGAGTGCCTTTATTTCTCCGGCTTCGCTGATGCTGGTCGGTATGCTTTGTTTCGGGAATCTGTTAAAGGAATCGGGAGTCACGGAAAGGCTCGCAAAAACAGCGAGGCACGCGTTTATTGACTCGGTTACCATACTGCTGGGCATTACGGTTGGGGCGAGCACGCAGGCGGACGTGTTTTTAACATGGAAATCAATCAAGATATTTATACTCGGCGCGCTTTCGTTTATTATCGCGACCGCGTCGGGTATTTTGTTTGCAAAAGTAATGAACCTTTTCCTTAAGGAAAAGATAAACCCCCTTATAGGCGCTGCAGGCGTATCGGCAGTGCCTGATTCGGCAAGGGTGGTGCAGCATGTCGGGCATAAGGAAGATCCGTCCAATTATCTTTTAATGCACGCGATGGCCCCCAATGTGGCGGGTGTTATAGGCTCGGCAATCGCTGCCGGCGTGTTGTGGGCCATGCTTGCCTGATTACGGATTGGTATCAGTACGCGTATGTAGAACCGTCTGATTCATCGGAACCGCCGGATGATTTGAAGTCGCTAAGAACGGTCGTGAAACGCAGCCCGAAGTACACGGTGCGTACCTGCGAGTTGTTTTCGTAATTGTATTCAACAAAGGGAATTACGGAAAATGTTTCCGTAATCTTTGCTATCAGGGATATGTCGGTTCCGTAGTAAGTTGAGCTGTAATTTGCGGATGATTTTATGTATCCGAATTTTCCGGACAGTCCTATGTGATCGAAAAATACTATTCTTGCGCCCCCGAAAGCTTTCATGAAAGTCGTACTCCCGGATTTTCCCCCGGTTATACCGGCAAGAGGCAGTTCCATAAAATCGAACGCGGTTGTGAATTCAACGCCCCCTTCAATCCTTTCCGTGTCAGGCGTGGTTATTCCGTATTGTCCGCCGAACCCGGCTTTGAGTTCCGCGCAATGGACCCTGATCGTGAACAGTAACAAAAAAACCAGGACTGTTGTATTAACCTTCATTGCTCACAGTTTTTTTATTATCCCGAAAAGGTATCTTAAGCCTGAAAGTTTGAAGGCACGGCCGCCGATTGAGCCGCTCATGTTGGATTGCTCGAAGTGAAAGTTTACACCTGTTTTTTTGCCGCCCCATATATCAACCCCGGCGAATATGTTGTAACCGTAAAACATTCTTGCTTCAGCCCTTGGCCATGTGGCGGACATGTCATCTGATTCGGTGAATTTAAGGGATGCGAGTTGCACTCCTCCGCTACCGCCTATGTACGGCTGTATGGGGCTTTTGGCTATAAAGTATAAAAAGTAACATTTAACCCCGAAATTGAATTCCCCGTTTATCATCCTGAATGTATACACATTTTCTGAGCCCGAGTCGTTAAAGTACGCGGTGGCCTGCGAGTATACAAGCGTGAAATTCGAGGTGAACCTGAAGAACCCGTTGCCTATGCCTGCCTCGAAGCGGCCAAGGTAACCGGAATTAGGCGCCAGGGATTGTGTTCTTGTTCCCGAGTAATATGTCATTCCTCCGTCAACACCGTACTGAATTGTATTAACGGCATACAGGTTTCCGGCGGAAACAGTACAGAACAGGAAGAGCCTGATAAATATGTTCTTCATCAGGAATAAAATCGGTATATCAGCCATAATACTTTAGTATTTTGCTTGCCTGAACCTTTGTTATAATATATTGAATAAAATAAATAAGTTAAATAAGGGGGGAAGATGAAAAACGTTATTGCCATACCTTTGGCCCTGTTATTATGTTCATCATGCAATCTTTTTGATCTGGTTGATCCCAATATAAATCACGCGGACAGGTGCAGGCAACTTGCCGACAAGAAAAAATACGATGACGCGCTGGAAGAATGCGTTAAGGCCGATCCGGAAAGAACGGACCCCGAAATACAGCTTGAGATGGGTGATATATACCTTGCAAAGGCGGGTATAACTCTTCAGGTACTTTCCGACGTATTTTTTGATACCACTCACAGCACGTCCCTTATTATTGATCTTGCCAATTCCATACTGGCAGCCGGGGCCGTGACAGAGCAAAAAAAACTGGACTCCCTGAATGCCGTTACGGCTTTTGATTTTTCATTCAACCAGTTCTACGGGACCCTTGCCAGGCTTTGCTATGTCACAATGTTGATTGCCTATACGGATAACGACGGACGTGGCGCCGGGGGCGAAGGTAACGGCATCATAACTCCCGAGGACCTTTGCAGCGCTTCGAGTTGCAGTGTCATTTGTACCGAGAACAGCGTCAACACGAAATGTGACGGAATGACAAGAGAGGATGCCGAAGCTGCGGCTGAATCTCTGATGCGAATCAGTTCTTTCCTGTCCGAGCTGGGGCTTGGCAATGTCGACAATACTCTTGAAAATATGCTGAATACGGAGGTGGTTGATCCCACGGACCCGCCGAATACTACCACGATTGGTGAACTGACAGGAGCGAACCAGGGTGACGCCGTAAGAAGACTTTTCTGGCAGATGGCCGGGGAATAAGGGGGGGGGACGACATGATGAAAAAGCTGATAACGATATTTTTTGTATTAAGTTCCGCTCTTTATGCCGCAGAATATGATTACCTGTACAGGGGTACAAGGCCTATGGGTATGGGAGGGGCTTTTACCGCGGTCAGTGACGATGTCAACGCCTTGTTTTTTAATCCGGCGGGGCTTAACAGGATAAAACCCGGCGAGGGCGAGATAATTTTCGCAAATCCCATGGCCACGGTCAATACAACGGGCATTAAACTTGTCAGTGACGCCGTAAAGCTCTCCAAGGGAGAAAACATGCTTCAGACGATGACTCCCTACCTGGGAAAGAACATGCACTACGCTTTCGGCATATCAATGCCCTACTGGTCAAGGCATAATTTCGCGGTCGCCCTTATGTTGCCTAATATAAGAAACAACACGCTGCTCAGAAGGACAGTAGCGACCCAGGCAACCGAAGACCTTATTATTGACAGCGGCCTTATGGTTGGTTACGCGCACGGTTTTTTACAGGACAGGCTCGCGGTGGGAGTTGACCTTAAATTCCTTCTCAGGGGGGCGGGTTCTTTTACTTTTGATTCCGAAGACCTGTATACGAGAAGAAAAGTAAGGTTTGAGGACATAGGCGGATACGGTTTCGGAATTGACGGCGATATAGGCGCTATATATACTTTTAACAAGTTATGGTTTTTTATTCCCAGCGTGGGTGTGACGATCAATAATATAGTGGCTACAAAATTTCCGACACAGTTCGGCAACTCTGCTCAGTACGGTATTCCTTCAAGGTTCGGGTTAAAGCGGACCGTTGGATTGGGCAGTAAATTTGAACTTCCGGATTTATGGCATATCACGAAATGGATAGCCGCGTTTGATATAAACCATATAGGGTTGCCCGGGACTTTTTTCAAGAAGGTCCATATAGGCACCGAGTTATGGATACTGGAATTTTTCGGTGTCCGGGGCGGCGTCAATCAGGGTTATTTCACGTTCGGGACCACTCTTGACGTTCCGTTTATCAGGATTGACTTTGTAACTTACGCCGAAGAGCTTGGTGAAAGTACGGGAGCTAAAGGAGACAGAAGGCTTGTTCTGCAGTTCTCGTTTGGCATCTGACGGCTATAGATCAGGTTATATTGCTTTGACGGGCTTGCCCAATTCGGGCAAATCCACGCTGCTGAACAGGCTTATCGGCCAGAAGCTTGCCGTAGTGTCCGAAAAACCCCAGACTACAAGGGTCAATGTTCTCGGTGTTCTGACAAGGGACGACGCGCAGCTTATTTTTATAGATACTCCCGGTTACCATGACAGCGATAAAAAGATTAACAGGTTTTTTGTCAGGGAGGCCGCGGCGGCGTGCGCCGACGCTGACGTTATAGTGCATCTTTTTGACGCGAAAAAAGTTAAAAAAAGCGGACTGAATAACGATGAAGGTTTTCTTAAAACGCTTGAGGAGGCCACGCGGAAAAAAATTGTTATACCCGTGCTCTCCAAATCCGACCTTGTAAAAAAAAATGAGCTTCCGGGAATTGCCGCTTTAATATCCGGCACTTTCTCTTTTAATGAAAAAGCGGTAATAACGGCGGCACCGCTCGGGCTCGGAATACCGGAGCTTATCGATCTGGCGGTAAAGCACCTTCCCGAGGGTCCCATGTATTTTCCCGAAGACACTGTTTCGGACAGGAATGCCAGGGACCTTTGCGCAGAAATTATCCGGGAAAAAATATTCAGGCTTCTTCATGACGA
>JAFGOL010000169.1 GCA_016926495.1 Oligoflexia bacterium | reverse complement strand
CCGATGCGGGTGCGAATTCAGGACAACTGATAAGAATATTAAATATACGAAGCAGGATTTTTATATCCTATTGCGGAAAATGTCTATTTGGCGACACACCCATGTTCAGGATAAGTTCCGGTATTACGGCAATCGCGACTTTTAATGAATTATGCCAGGTAAGCGTTGCCATTATAATAGGAAAGGAACAGAAGGATAATACTGTTAAGCTCGTTTTCCTTGAGGATTAGTTTTACCTGAGCCGGGGCCGGATTAATAACATATTTTGTAATGTCCGGTTTCGCAGCGCCGTGCGCCCAATACATGATAATCTTTAACCACCAATGCTTTATTAACAAGATCCCTGCCCCTGCCTTTTGAGGTTAACGCAAACATTGACGATGTTCCGTATTTTTCAACGGCAATACAAAGATGAAAAACAAGCGAGGAAATGATGGCAAGCATGGCTATGACCCTGCCGGCTTTTTTATTAAGATAGCCGGACCACGCGTAAAACGCGTATATTGAAACAACGGGAAACAGCAGGTAAAAAGCATGCGACGACGGACCCTTGACCGAAAAGAAAAAGCTCAGGTACGTAACCAGGATCATGAAAAACAAAAAGTATCTTATAAAGTTCCAGCCCTTAATCTTTCCGGCCTTAAAAAATTCGTAGATCAAAGACAGGGGCTGAACAAGTCCCAGCAGAAAACCGTAAAGAATAAACGGCACCGCCCATACATGCCTGTAAACAAACTGAAGACGTGCTTCGGTATTGTGGCCTATAAATCTGGGTACTTCAAAACCCGCAAAGGACAGGGTCCTGAAAAGAACGTCAAAAAAACTTTTAAGACCCGATACATTAAACACGATATTTCGCTCGCTGCCGCCCGTGCCCCAAATGCCGTACCGGATGAACGTCGGGACAACCAGGGCAAGCATCGGGGCCGAGCCCAGGATAAAAAACAAAAAATTCCTAAAAAACCTTTTGTACGGACGCCCTGTTTTTACAAAAGCGTATACCAGCACCGGGACAAGCAGCACCCACGAAAGATGGAGTTGAAATATCCAGAAAAATCCGAATCCCATTACGGCAAAAGCAACACGCTCGGAAAAGATATTAACCCGCAAGTCGCTTGCAGACTCCAGAAACGCTATAAAAAACAGCACGGCTCCGAACAGCACGTAAGAAGGATTTATAACATGGGTCGAAAAATTCATTGTCCACGGACAAAAAAGCAGCCATCCCCACACTATCCACCGGGGAACGGCGGTTAGCCTGACGCAGTACCACGATAAAAAAAACAGCGCGGCAAATGAAAGCACGTTCAGCAAAACATACGGCATAACGGCGTCTTTAAACAGGTAAAACGGCAGCCCGGCAAGCAGGGCCTGCAGGGCACCGTTTATCTGTGTATGCGTATATACAATGTCAGGCCCGAAAAAAGGCCATGAGCCGGTTGTAAAAAACTTAAGCCCCAGCAGATAAATCTGAAGTTCGTCCTCGAACCGGAATTCAAAGAACACACCGTACAGCAGCCGCAGGGCAAAAGCGGCAGGCAGCAGCCATATGCTTTTTTTACATGTTCTCAAATATTTCATTGATTATTTCTATGGCTTCTTTAGGCGTTGAAACGCTGATGATCTTGTCCGTTCTTTTTGTATCTATTTTTTTACCCGCAAGCTCCGCGCTCCAGCCCTGCACTCCTTCAAAAGCCAGGACAGGCTTATTGTAGGCCCACGCATACGCTATTTCGGACAGGGTCCCTGCCCCGCCGCCGACTGCAACCACGATATCGCTGGATAAAATAACGCACTGGTTCCTTGCCCATCCTATACCGGTAGATATGGCGTAGTCGAGGTATTGGTTTCCCTCGGATTTTTTAAGTCCCGGCAATATGCCTATTATCCTGCTGGATTCCGGTCTGGGATTAACGCCAGCCGCGCCCCTTGACGCAGCCTCCATTACCCCCTCCCTGCCCCCGTTTACAACGGAATACCCGGCAAGGGCTATCAGCCTTCCCATTTCTTCGGCTATGTCGTTGAGTTCCGGATCTTCATCCGATGATCCTATAATGCCTACGGTTTTTGCAATCATTGGCAGTCCTCCGTGATATAAACACAATCATATCTTGGTCTTGGACGCAAAATCCAGGGTTTCCCTTATGATCTTTTCAGAGCAGTTGATTACACTCATCTCGTCCACGATCTTTTCCAGGGGAAATTCCTCGGGTTTGCCTCCGTCGCCCAAAAACGACACGATGTTTGTGGAGATGTTAAGTATTGTAGCGAGCTCGTACAGTTCCACGTCATCATGCTTTAGCAAATGTACGTCGTGGTGAAAGTCAACGGCCTTTTCGACTATTTCAAGAAAGGAAAGAAGTTTCAGAAAAAGGCTGCCCAGGCTGGAATGTGAAAATAATATTTCCTCGTACTCGGCTTTTGAATACAATATGTTGTTTTGCTTCATGTTTGTCACGATGTTGTCGTACTGTATGGGGTCGTAGGCGTACAAAACGATTTTGCCTATATTATGCACAAGGCCTGTAACAAAGAGGTATTTTTTATGCATTATCTTGAAGTGAGATCCCAGTTTCTCGCAAACCATGGCGGTCTTCAGACCGGAGTCCCATACCTCGTTTACTATATACGAGGGTTCTGAAAGTTCCTTGTTATCGAGGTTTTTAACCGTATAGTTTTTTATCTTGTTGTATATCAAATCAAACACAAAGCCGCCGGCATAAGCGACCTCCGGGTAATTGCTTCTTAGCGTGATGGACTGTTCCTCGGCCTTTACGGCGTGCTCTACGAGTTCTATGGCGTCCGAAAATTTTGTAGGAAGATCGCTGGCAGGGTTGAACATTTTAATAAGGCTTATGCCCAGCACAGTGTCCCTGATCTTGTTTACGCCGAGAAGCGCCATGCCGTGCGCCAGGTCCTTGATGGTACTGGTCTTTGAAATGGCGTTTGCCGCGTTCAGTATGTACTTTGTGATCTCTTTATTATTTTCCAGGGCGTCAATGTAGTGTTCAGCGTCAGCGCTTCCTGTCATGGTAATTTCAATTATTTTCTGAATGCTTTTTGATGGTGTCAGGGGCACCAGCACATTGGTATATAGCTTGCGCATATTAATTTCATTCATTACAATAATGCTACTTAGATTAGGTATCCTTGACAACCTGTTTTTTAGTGCTAAAAAAAAGGCAGAATCCCAGTCCGGAGGGTTATTAAAAATGATTGAAGTCAAAAATCTTTCAAAGAATTACGCCAGCATCAGGGCGGTTGACAACATCAATTTTACGGTTGAACGGGGCGAAATTATGGGTTTTCTGGGACCTAACGGCGCCGGTAAAACCACTACAATGAGAATAATAACCGGTTACATTCCGCCGACATCAGGCACGGTAAGGGTCTACGGCTATGATGTGGCCGAAAACCCCTCTCAGGCTAAAAAATGCATAGGCTACCTGCCCGAACTTCCGCCTCTTTATCCCGAGATGAAAGTTGAAAAATATATACAGTATGTCGGCCAGATCAGGGAGGTCAGCCGCGATAAGCTTAAAAAAAGCGTGGACAGGGCTATTGATATCTGCGGACTTTCTTCAGTGCGCGGCAGGCTGATAGGAAACCTTTCAAAGGGATACAGGCAGAGGGTCGGGCTGGCGCAGGCCCTTGTGCATGATCCGGATGTTTTAATACTCGACGAACCGACTTCGGGCCTTGACCCCAAGCAGATCATAGAGATACGCCACCTGATAAAGTCGCTTGCCGGCGAGCATACGATCATTCTTTGCACGCATATACTGAGCGAAGTCACGCAGACCTGCGGGCGGGTCGCTATAATCAACGAGGGCAGGATAGTTGCCCTGGACCATCACGATAACCTTTCCAGGCATTTAAAAGGCACGGACGGTTATGAACTTGTGATCGGCAATTTCAATGACGGCGTTATTAATGCGGTAAGGGGAGTTGAAGGGGTGACCGCGGCTCAAAAATCCCAAAGCAGGGATAACACCGTGTACATTGAAGCCGGGAAGGAATTTGACCCCAGGCCCGGAATTATCAGGGCGGCCGTAAACGCCGACTATGACGTGCTGGAGTTCAAGTCCCTTAAATTATCGCTGGAAGATGTTTTCCTTAAGCTTACCGCGGACGACCACGGAGGTGCGCAATGAAAAAGATCTGGATAATAGCCAAAAAGGATTTCAAGACTTTTTTTATATCCCCCATAGGCTACATGGTTATCAGTTCGTTTCTGCTGATCATTGGCTACATGTTTTATCAAAGGCTGGTGTTTTTTGTCAGGCAGTCCCTTATAAGCATGCAGATGGGACAGCCCATGGAGGTCAGCCTTAACGACGCGATAATTAAACCCCTTTACGGGACGATTAATCTCCTCTTCCTGTTTATTATACCCCTTATCACAATGAGGCTGATTGCGGAGGAGAAAAAACTTAAAACGATCGAGCTTCTGCTCACTTCGCCGGTGACTACCGCCCAGCTTGTGGCCGGAAAATTTCTTTCAGCACTGCTGCTTGTCGCTACAACGCTTGCGGGTACCCTGCTTTTCCCGGTTACCCTGTACATAGGCGGCAACCCCGATATGGGCCAGATTTTTACGATGTACCTGGGCCTGCTCATGATATCCGCCTGTTACATTTCGGTGGGATTGTTCTGGTCCTCTCTTACCGAGAACCAGATCATAGCCGCCGTGCTTACCTTTGTATCGCTGCTGTTTTTGTGGATAATAGACTGGTCGGCAATGAATTTCAGTTCAGGGACCGCGGCAGTGATTTCGTATTTTTCCGTTATACGTCATTTTGAATCGTTCATCATGGGCATTATCGACAGCAAGGACGTTGTATTTTACCTGACATTCTGCGTCTTCGGACTTTTTCTTTCGTATGTAGGTATTGAATCTAAAAACTGGCAATAACACTGGAGGGATTTTACGCTATGAAACGGATAAAAATATTCTTTCTTGATCTGATAGCCGCCGTTAAAAAGGTAAGGGCAGGCAAGATCAAAAATTTCCTGAAGCCGGTGCATGGTTTCAGGTTTAATTTCAGGGACATGTTCAGGAAAAAGGGAACGCAAAAGGGAGTTAATTCCATAGTCACCGCGGTCCTTGTGTTTTTTCTGATAATTTTTGTAAATTACATTGCCTCCAACCACCAGCTTAAAAAGGATTTTACAAGCGGAAAAGTCAACTCGCTCAGCGACCAGAGTATAAAGGTGCTTGGAAAGCTTGAAGACAAGATCACGTTCCTTGCGTTTGCCAGCCAGGTAGGAGAGGGCCAGTACTTTCGTTCCTACATGGAAAAATTCAGGTATTACAACAAGAACATAGAATT
>JAFGOL010000168.1 GCA_016926495.1 Oligoflexia bacterium | reverse complement strand
GGTGCCTTACGGCGTTATCGACACCCGCATATCCACGTTTCATTCTTTCGGGCACGATATAATAAACGAAAGTTTCGCGGACCTCAAAATAGCGCCGGACTGGCGGCTTTTAAAGGACGCGGACGCGATAATAATGATAGTGGAGAACCTGGACAGGTTCAAGCTGGACATTTACAAACCCCTGAACAATCCGGCGCAGTACGTAAGCGCGCTTACTGATTTTATTTCAAAGCTGAAAGACAACCTTATAACGGTGACGGAATACGAAGAACACGCCGCCGCGCTCGTAAAAAGCGCGGAAACGGACGAGGAAAGGGAGATCGCGGCGCAGCACGCTGAACTTGCTTCTTTTTACAGGATTTACGAGGAGCTGAAAACCGAAAAGAATTTCATGGATTACGGCGACCTCATCATGGTGCCTTATACGCTTTTCAGGGAAAAGAAAGCCGTGCTCGCCAGATACCAGGAAAAACTGAGATATATACTTATCGACGAATTTCAGGACACAAATTACGCGCAGTTTGAGCTCATAAAGCTGATCGCGGCAAAATACAGGAACATAACCGTTGTAGGCGACGACGACCAGATGATTTACCGTTTCAGGGGCGCGGCCATCTCCAATATCATGGGGTTCAGGGACACATATAAGGACGCCGAAGTGATAGTTTTAAAAAGCAATTACCGCTCCAGCCAGGACATACTGGATTCCGCTTACAGGCTGATACAGAACAATACCGACAGGCTTGAGACCCGCCTTCAGATAGTCAAAAAGCTGGTATCGAAATACGTCCCCGGCCGCAAAATACAACGCCTCAACATACAGACTTTTCCTGACCACTCGCAGGAGGCCGATCATATAGCCGCCGAGATAAAAAGGCTGGTGCAGGCGGGTTATTATGCCTTCAAGGATTTCGCCGTGCTCGTGCGGGCAAAGAACGACGCGAAGATGTTCCTGAAAACCTTTGAAAAAAAGAACATACCCTATAAATTCACGGGGGACGAGGGGCTGTACAACAAAAAGGAAGTGCAGTTCCTCATAAACTTCCTGCGCTCGCTCGCCACGCCGTACGAGTTTAATCCTGTTTTTGACGTGGCTGTATCGCGGTTTTACGGCATATCCCCGTTTACCATGTCAAAAATAGGAAACAGGGCGAATGACCACTCGCAGCCGCCGTATGAGCTCATGAAAAAACTCGATACTTACCCCGAGCTGGAACTCGAGGACGCTGAGAGGCGCAAAATTGAAAAGCTGGTGGATGACATAACGAGGTACTCGGAGCTCGCGGCGCAGAATTTCTCCGCGGGCGAGATAATATACGATTACATAAAGAGCAGGCATGTGTTCGCAGACCTGCTTAAACAGGGCAATGTGGAAGCTGACATGGAAATAGCCAATATTTCCAAGTTTTTTGACATAATGAAGCAGTTTTCCGTAAACGAGGAATACGATACTGTTTATAATTTTGTGCATTACATTGACCTGCGGCAGAAAGCAGGGGACAACCCGCGCGCGGACGTTTTTGACGACGTTGACGAGGATAGCGTGCAGGTGGCCACCATACACAAGGCAAAGGGCCTTGAGTTCAAGGTGGTTTTTGTAGTCGCGCTCATACAGGACAAGTTCCCGGTAAGGGCGAGGAACTCTTCCCCGTTCCCGCTTCCTGAGGCCCTTATGCACGACCTTGTGGACGAGAAGCA
The DNA here is from genome assembly GCA_016926495.1 of Oligoflexia bacterium. Classification (GTDB taxonomy): domain Bacteria; phylum Bdellovibrionota; class JAFGOL01; order JAFGOL01; family JAFGOL01; genus JAFGOL01. The sequence continues at coordinate 2,695 of JAFGOL010000168.1, read as the reverse complement.
GTACCAGCAGGAAGAGGAGAGGCGGCTGTTCTACGTGGCCATAACCAGGGCCCAGGACGCGCTTTACCTGACCGCGTCAAGGCAGTATGAAGGCGCCGCAAATAAAAAAACAAGCATTTTCCTGAAGGAAATAGGGTTTGAGGAGCCGGCGAAAGAAGCGGTGAAAAAGATGTCAATTGAGGAAAAACTTTCTTTTTTTGACAGGGACGCCGGAAAAACGAAAAAAACCGCGCAGTGGGCGCCGAAATCCATAAAGCTGTCAAATTACCAGATAGACGATTTCATAACGTGCCCGTACAAGTACAAGCTCGTGCACGTGCTGAGGCTCCCGATAAGGGAAGAGCCGAACATAGTTTACGGCCAGGCCATGCATCGCGTGGCGTCGGAATTCTTCAAGGCAAGGCAGGAGAACAGGGAAATTACGATTCAGGCGCTTAAGGATATTTTTACGTCGCTGTGGAAACCCACGGGTTTCATTTCGCAGCAGCATGAAAAACAGCGCTTTGAAAAAGGGATACAGAACATAGAAAGGTTCTTTGAAGTTGAAAGCGCGGACAGGATTACGCCGAAATACATAGAAAAGGATTTTGATTTCAAGCTTTCGGAGGATCTTTTGGTCGTCGGCCGCTGGGACAGGATAGACGAGAGGGACGGCAAATCAATAATAATAGACTATAAGACATCCAATGTTAAGAACAGGGAAGACGCAGAGGAAAAACTCAGCAACCCCTCTATTTTCAACCAGCTGAAACTGTACGCCCTGGCGTATGAAAAGGTGTTCAACAAGCCCGTTGACGAGGTCGGCATTTATTTCCTGGAATCCTGCATACTGGCCACCAAGAAAATGAGGCGCGATGTGATAGAGCGGCACGAGCAGAAGCTCTTTGAGGTGGCCGCTGAGATGAAAAAAGGGGATTTTAAGGCCACGCCCGGCGTGCATGTGTGCAAATACTGCGCGTTTTACAACATATGCCAGTATAGTAAAGCGGATGTCTTGTTTTAGGCGTTGGGAACGTGTGGCAGTAGAAAAGCTGTTTGATGCTTCTCGGGGTTGAAAAAAGTCAATTTATAAGGTTCTAAATCATTTCCAGAGTTCAATTAAAAAAGCAATAACGAGGATGGAGTGACAAATATGAGCTGTAAAAGGAATATCTTTAGAGATTAAAAAAATACGCATTAAATACGCAACTTTATTCAAAGTGCTAATAAAATAAAGTAAAATTTGTTATAATGTTATGCGTCCAGGAGCGGTGTTGGGATTCAGATAAACAGATGAATATTAGATTGCGGGTTAAAATTTAGGTAAAAATTTAGGTATAGAATTAGCTTTGACACTGTTACTCTTTAAGGGGTATCATTTGAAAAAGACTGTTGTCCTTATCCTGACAGCCGCTATGGTCATATTTGGTTCTGGCTGTGGTAGAACAGATCCTGCCGGACCATTGCCTGAAACTATGACTGCTACTGCAACCTTTACAACTGCTGTTTTGGCAACGGCGACAAAAACTCCGGAATTATTAGGCAGCATTACTGAAAGCCCGTCGTTGACCGCGATTTTCTCAATGACTCCGGTACTGACTGACACTTTTACTTCAACTGTATCTTTAACAGTTACTTTAGACATCGCCTCCACAAACACTCCGACCACATCCTCTACTGCTACTCCGGTCATGTCATCCACAGTCACTCCTACGATGTCGCGTACTTTTACAATGACCAGGACCCCCACGATCACTGCAACAATTACGATAACGCCGCAATATATACATGCAATTGAGGTTGACGCAGGCTCCGCGCACAGTTTGTTGTTGGCGACAGGGGGCGGGCTTTGGGGCGCCGGAAATAATGGCAGCGGACAACTGGGATCAAGCGACAATTATAACACGCCATATTATACTTTTATAATATCCGGAGTTAAAAAGGCCTGCACGGCAGACAATTTCAGTGTGATTTTAAAGGATGACGGTACAATCTGGGGAACCGGAGAAGATGGGGATAATTACGGCCTGAACGATTTAATCACCAGATATTTATTCACGATCCTGCCTCTGTCAGGAGTTAAAAATATTTCCACCGAAGAGTGGGGGACTTTTGCCGTCGCATCAGACGGGACACTCTGGGCGTCGGGTATAAATTATTATGGACAGCTTGGGACCGGTGATAATTCACACCACGGTTTGTTTACGCAGACAAATTTAACCGGTGTCAGTGTGACTGCCGGACCGAAGAATTTTAGTCTTGCCATGAAAGATGACGGTTCTCTTTGGGGGACCGGCTATAATACTTTTGGCGAATACGGCACCAATGATTCAATAAGCAGGAATTTTTTCACCTATATCACTATAACAGGTGTCAATGCGATTGCAGCAGGTTATTATCACAGCATTGTACTTAAAAACGATGGCACGGTTTGGGTAACAGGTGGGAATAATTATGGACAACTTGGAACGGGGGATCTTACCACGCGATTCTCGTTTACCCAGGTGATGACGGATGCTAAAGGGATAGCTGCGGGCTACTACCATAGTTTGGTGCTAAAAAACGACGGTACTCTCTGGGCGGCAGGAAAGAATGAACTGGGTGAATTCGGCACTGGAAATACACTTAATTCGTCTTCGTTCATACAGGTGTTCGCGGATGTTGCCTCTATAAATGCCGGGCCGGAAAATAGTCTTGCAATAAAAAATGACGGAAG
>JAFGOL010000025.1 GCA_016926495.1 Oligoflexia bacterium | reverse complement strand
TCATGCAAGCACAGGCGGAGTTACTATTAATGACGTCAACCTGGCACTGGCATCGGAAGCCATTATCATAGCATTCAACGTGCGTCCCGACACCAAGGCTCTTGCCGAGGCTGAAAAGGTAAAGCTTGATATCAGGTATTACAATATCATCTATAAATGCCTTGAGGAAATGGAACTTGCAAAAACAGCCCTGCTTGCCCCGATCGAAGTTGAAAAACTCAACGGCAGAGCGGAAATCAGGCAGCTTTTCAGCGTATCCAGGATTGGCACCATAGCAGGCTGCATAGTAAGGGACGGAAAGATTATAAGGAATTCCATGGTAAGGGTGATCAGGGACGGAATCGTTATCTACACGGGCAAGATAAAGTCGTTAAAGCGTTTCAAAGACGACGCAAGGGAAGTTGCCAGCGGCAACGAATGCGGTATCGGGATTGAAGGCTTTAATGATCTCAAGCTTGAAGATGTTCTTGAGTCGTTCTCTATCGAACAAAAGGAAGCAACCAGGGCAAATCAGGCAGAGAACAGAACCGAGCTTTAAAATGAAAGCAGGAAAATCATTTCCGCGGTCAAGCAGGGTGGCCGACCTTATCAAGGAAGAGGTTGCGGACATACTTTTGTTCGGGGTGAGGGACCCGCGCATCAGGGATGTGAGCATAACCGACGTAAGGATCAAGGATGACCTTAAAATAGCCAGGATTTATTACGTTTCGCACGAGGGTGACGACAAAAATATTATCGCTGAAGGACTCGGCAGGGCGAAAGGCTTTATCAGGAGCGAGCTTGCCAGAAGAATAAAGATCCGCAGGATGCCGGACCTTGAATTTTATTACGATGATGTGTTTGAAAGCGGGCTGAAGTTTGATATAGTACTTAAACGCATCAAAAAGGAAGAGTAATGAAAACACTGACAAAAAAAATTGTTGTGGATATCGCGGGTAACCTTTTAAACGCGAAAACATGCCTGCTCTGCGTTCACGAATCGCCGGACGGTGACGCGGTGGGCTCCATGCTTGCCCTGGGGGGCATACTGTCAGGCATGGATAAAGAGGTTGTAATGTTCTCCTCGGATGTAATACCGATGAGACTGAGGATATTGCCTCAATGGAGAAATATCACGAATGATTTTTCAAGTATATCCGGCAGGCATTTTGATTCGATGATCATGCTTGACTGCGGGGACAGGACACGCTCGGGAGACGAAATTACGGCTTTCACCGGTTATACAACGCTTGTAAATATTGATCATCATGCTTCCAATGACGCTTTCGGGGATTTGAATTTTGTCGATCTTTCCTCTTCCTGCACCGGCGAAGAGGTTTACCTTGTAATAAGGGAGCTTGCCGACAGGATAGGGATGGAGCAAATCCCGGACGATATAGCCACCAATCTTCTTGCCGCCTTGTATGACGATACAGGCGGTATGAGGTATATTTCCACCACGTCCCGTACCCTGCGAATCGCCGCGGACCTTGTGGACAGCGGGGCGAACTGCTCCTATATATCCGAGCATCTTTTCTTCAGTGTTTCGCGCCAGAAAATGGAACTGACAAGCAGGGTAATTCCGACTTTGTCTTTTGAAAACAACGGTAAGATCTCTTATGTTGTTATGAGACTTAAGGACCTGGAGGCAACAGGCGCCTTTTCTGAAGACAGTGAGGGTTTGATTGATTTTCCAAGGTCAATCCAGGGTGTTGAGGTCGCGTTTATTATCAAGGAAATCGAGGAAAATAAAAAATTCAAGCTGAGCTTCAGGAGCCGCGGACGTATTGATGTTAACGAATTCTGCTCGCGCTACGGAGGAGGCGGCCATAAGGTTGCCGCAGGTTGCACGCTGCACGGGGATTTTGAGCAGGTAAGGGATCTTGTACTGACAGAACTCCGTAAAATGTTATAAAATGGTGTAATGGTGTCTGCAAACAATAATCTTAGCGGAGTTATTGTAGTTGATAAGCCCAGGGGTAAAAGTTCTTTCTGGGCCGTCGAACGTTTAAGAAAAATTGTCAATATAAGCAAAATAGGGCATACAGGCACGCTGGATCCCATTGCCACAGGGGTGCTTCCCGTATGTATCGGTGAAGCTACCAAGGCGGCCCCCTTTATCATGGACGGTATAAAACAATACCAGGTAAGGGCGATGCTGGGCGCGAGGACGGATACATTTGACGCCGAAGGCAAGGTAACGGAAACTTACAGCGGCGGATTCGATTTTTTAAATGACCGGGAGATAAATGACAGGCTTCAGGAATTTACGGGTAAGATCCTTCAGCTTCCGCCCATGTTTTCCGCAGTAAAAAAAGACGGTGTTCCCCTGTACAAACTGGCCCGCAAGGGTGAAACAGTGGAAAGAAAGGCAAAAAAAATAGAGATTAAGAATATCGAGCTTATCAGGTTCGACGCGCCCTTTGTTGACTTTAAACTTGAGTGTTCAAAGGGTACCTATGTAAGGTCCCTGATTGATGATTTGGGCGTAAAACTGGGTACTTTCGCTCATATGACGGAACTCAGGAGGCTTGCGACAGGAACTTTTACCACAAAAGAAGCCATAGATATCAGCGGGGATATCACCAGGGATACGGTTATGCGGGCTTTTTTTCCCCTTGAGGATGTTCTGGCAAGGATCATGCCCTGTATTGAGGTTGACAGGGAACTTGCAAAAAGAATATCCAACGGATACCAGTTGAGTTTCAGGGAACTGAAAGAAAGGCTTAACATCATAAGCGGTCTTCCCGAAAACGGGCTTATTGCCGTTAATTCAAAAAACAGCGAAGGCAAAAAGACGGTTTTAAGCGTGGCGAAAATAATGGCTGACGACTGTTTTGATCTGTTGTCCGCCACCGGAGAGTCAAAGGTGCTTAAAACGGTAAGGGTTTTCAATTACGGGGAATGGCATTAGTGAAAATTACGTCATGGAATGTAAACGGAATCAGGGCATGTACAAAAAAAGGCTTTCTTGGTTTTTTATTTTCATCGCAGCCTGATATTCTTGCGGTGCAGGAAACAAAAGCAAGACCCGAACAACTGGAAAAGGAACTTCTTGAGCCGGATGGGTACAGGGCTGTATACTGTTCAGCCGAAAAAGCAGGTTACAGCGGGGTAGCAGTTTTTGTGAGGCAGGGAATAAAATTTGATCATGAATGCGGGATGGGTATAAAGGAGTTTGATGCCGAGGGCAGAACTCTTGTTACTGAGCTTGATGATCTTATTTTTATCAGTTCATATTTTCCCAATTCGCAGGACGGCGGAGCAAGGCTTGACTATAAAATAGCGTATTGTAACGCCATGCTGGATTATATGAATAAACTGACAAAAAAGAAAAAACCCGTTTTACTTTGCGGAGATTACAATATCGCTCATACAGAGATTGATCTTGCCAATCCCGGGGAAAACCGGAACAGCCCGGGCTTTTTACCCGAGGAAAGGGCCTGGATGGATGAATTTATTGCTGCCGGCTATATTGATACTTTCAGGCTTTTTAACAGCGAACCCCGGAATTACACGTGGTGGAGCTACAGGACCCATGCCAGGGCAAGGAACGTGGGCTGGAGAATAGATTACCACTGCGTGAATAAATATTTACACCCGCGGGTGAAAGAATCGTATCATAACACCGATGTTATGGGATCTGATCAT
>JAFGOL010000167.1 GCA_016926495.1 Oligoflexia bacterium | reverse complement strand
TATCCTCGGTGAAGATATTGCCCGCCATAACGTCTATTATATCCCGCGCGAGGAGCAGCAGCTTGTCCGAATATCCCACAACAAACAGGGAATAGCCGCGATCATCCCTGTCAATTCCGAAAGACAGCCCCGCATACCCGGCATAGTCAGATACATCCGCGAGCATTTCCTCAATCAGCCTGGCGTATAATATGGACATTATCTTGCCGCGGGGACCGGAGTTAACCTGGTCCGTTATTATCAAAAGATTAATCTGGGCAAGGGGAACGCCCAGCTCCCTGTCCCGCATAAACCACACGGCACCCTTTTCATCGTCCATTATCTTTACAGGGAAATCCATGCGCCCGGGTTCTATAGAATCAACAGGCCCGGGCATAAACCTGTTCTTTACCGGATATTTAAAATCATAAGATACCCCACGCTCCGGACGGGAGTTGCATACACCATCTAATCTTTCGACATCAAAATTTATACCGTAAAATTTCTCAAGTTTTTTTCCGCGGCATTCGGGGCTTCCCAGCATAACCTTAACCATGTCAGGTTTCAGACAATTCAAAATCCCGTCAAAATCGTCACGGGAATACTCGGTCACAAGATTTACAAGCTCGTCTACCCTGTCCGCCTGATAATAATGCATATTTCTTGAAATATTCCTGACATAATTCCAGCCCTCTGCCTGTTCCCTGTACTTAAAGGCATACCCGGACATGTCCCTTTGCTCCGTAAAAAGAAATTCCTCGTATCCCCTTTTTCTGATCAGTTCCAGGTACAAAAAGACTGCTTCCGCTATTTTACGGTATTCACTCAATCCAGTGCCTGTAAGTTCGATGTCAATATTGAAAAACGAAGTAAAAGAATAATTGGAGGCACTGGAATAAAGGTCGGTGATATACCCCCTGTCCCGCAAATATCCCGATAAGGATCCTTTGCCCGTAAAATTAAGCAGATACGTCAGGGGCCAATGCGGCTTGCTCGCGGCCATGCCGTACAGGCTGGGTATCTGAAAAGACATCTTAAGGTAATTTCTGCTGCCTGAAGTTTTATAGGTTACCAGCGCCGGAAGCTTTTTTTTCTCAAAAACGTCACTGCCGAATACTCTTCTTTTATTACCGTTGTCTTTTATGCCTGAAAAATATTCTGAGGCGTAGTCTTGCAGTTGAGCAATGCTGTCGCTGCCGTAAATAACCAGCTTCATCAACGCCGGTCCGTATCCGGAATTCATGAACTCGTACAAATCGTCCGCCGAAATTTTTTTCAGCGTTTCCGTGTTTCCGTGATGAAACCTGCTTGCGGGATGTCCGGCGTTACACGTATATAGAAAAAGCCTCTGCGCCCTCACGGATTCATCATAAAAAGTATTCTGAAATTCCGAATTTATAAGCTTCTTTTCATTTTCTATTTTTACAGTATCAAAAACAGGTTCTTTAAAAAAATCCGAAAAATACTCAATCGCCCTCTTAAAAGCTCCATGATCAATTTCACAACTGAAATTTGTATGTTCAAGGCCGGTTGTGGCGTTGAAAATACCCTGATTGTTACTTATAAAGCCGGTAAGGCTGGAATAAGCAGTTCCCTTCAGCCTCCCTTCGGACAACATATGCTCAAGAAGGTGAGCGGTCCCGGGCGCGGAATCAGGATCTTTCATAGAGCCTGCTCCGATATCAATAGAAAAGGCCGACCTGTTGGCGCCATTAGAGCTGATCAGCAACACTTCCAGACCATTCCGAAGTATTAAGGATTTTATAGCGTTTTTCACCATTTTCCCTATTTGAACAAATTCTATTTTACTACTATAATTTATTTGGTATAAATTAGATATGGAAAAAACAGATAATATAAACACTGAGTCCAGGGTTTTGCTTATTGATGACGAAGAAGAGCTCCTTAATATACTAAAGATGAAGCTTTCCTCTTTATTCAGTGTCGACACTGCCCTTAACGGGCAGGAAGCTCTTGAGCTGATAAACAATAACGAATACGAGGTAATCGTTTCAGACATAAAGATGCCCAAGCTCGACGGTATCGAGTTAATAAAAACGCTTAATCAGCAGGGTAAAACTGAAATAATACCTGTAATCTTTCTGACCGGATATGCCAACAGGCAACATGCCATTACGGCCCTAAAACACGGTGCTTATGACATGCTTGAAAAGCCTTTTGACTTTACAGTGCTTGAAAAATCCATAACAAGGGCAATAACTCATAAAAGAGAGATGCAACTGAACAAGGAATTGCTGGAATACCTGTCAGAGGCATATAACCTGCTTCTCGAGCTTAAAAATTCATACAGTGAAAGGGTGATAGCGGCAGAAGATAAACTTCTGAGTACAGGCACGCCGGATGAAAACCAGTTAAAACTCATTCTCAAGGGGAATGCGCTTGAAAGAAAGCTAAAGGGCATCAAGGAAAAGATCAAGTCAAAATACGGAATTATTCTGCAGAACGTGGAACTGAACGAAGAAACGTAAAAAACGAATCTCCCCACTTTTTTTTCTTTACTATTTCCGTCTGTAACTGTTTTATATCAATTTCAGAGCCTGATTCGATCACCAGCATGGTCCCGGGCTTTAACCCGCGTTCCGTCTCCCTTATTAACCCGTAATAATCATTAAAAGCATACGGGGGATCCATAAAAATAATATCGAAATCAGACTCCTGAATATTACCGATATACCTGGAAACGTCCTGCCTTACAATTCCGACCTTATCCTTTATGCCGAGTTTTTGCGCGTTTTCCGCAATCACGGATAAAGACGCAGGTGAGTTATCCACCAGGACGGAATTCGACGCCCCCCTGCTTATAGCTTCAAAACTCATAATTCCCGAGCCTGCGAATAAATCCAGCACCCTTGCTTCTGCTATGTCAAAGGACAGGGAAAAAAGAACACTGAAAATGCCTTCCCTTGATTTTGACGAGGTCGGACGGACAGTCCTGCCCGAAGGGCATAGAACTTCCCTGCCTTTTAAAAAACCAGCAGTAATTCTCACTTATACTTAAGCCGCCTTTTTTTCAAGATTCCTTAAAGGAATGGTAAAGGAAGTACCGTCTCCCATTTTAACTATAAGGTGCTCTCCGTCACAGGAAAGAAAGAATTCCTTTTCACCAAACTTCAGTCTTATATCAACACCCATAATTCCTTCCAAATCAACAGAAAAACTTCCGGTGTTCAAAGATTCCTGAAAACCGTCAACCTTGATCTTGTCTACATCAACCGGACGGCTTATTGAAGAAGGCTCAAAAGGTTCATCCATCATTTCTTCTATGCTCAGTTCAGGGGCTTCATCATATTCTTCCTGTTCTTTAAGCCCCAAGGGGGAAATATTTTCCATTTCACTTTCAGCAAGGCTTTCAATATCGTCGATATCTGCGGGCAAATCGGATGTTACTTCAACCTCAATACCGGGATCAAAAGCAGCCGCATTATCAATAAGGTCGTCTGTATCCTTTTGAAGGTCGTTATCCCCGGTCTGCTCTTTTTCCACAAACTCTTCCATTTCTCCGAAAACTTCCTTTGGAAGAGCATTTTCATCAATCGTATCCGAAGAAGTATCGTTTTCAAGTTCTTCCATAACCTTGTTCATCACAGAATCAAAATCATCCATAAAACTCATAGGAGCAACCTCCAATAATATTACCAGTTACTTTATCGAACTTTATTTAAGAAAACTTTAAGAATAATTTCAGGGCCGGCAGGTAGTATTATCAAGATCTATCTTCTGTTTCCTCTTGTTTCGCTTATATCTGGTAGAAAAGTCCGAGCGGTATTCCTTGGGATGTAACAGCATGATATGCTTGCTGATTTCCTTGATCTTGGTCCTGTATATCTTCATACTGTTTGAAAGGGCTTCCATATCTGATTTTATTGCTTTTTTTTCGCTGCCGGCCCTCTTCTTTTTGGCTTCCTTATACTTTTCCTTAAGCTTGCCACACTCTTCCCTCGCGTTATTCAATGATTCTTCAAATCCCGCAAGCTCCGAAAGATGCTTGGAATACTCTCCGTCCGCATAAACATTTAACATTGATAAAAAAATTAAGAAAAACATGGATTACCCGTTAATATCAGAATACTTTTACTGCCGTGCCAAACAGTATATATACCGGATCGGGATTTTTTCCGGAAATCTTTAGCTGAATACCCAGGACCGCGTTAGCACCCAGCTCCCTTGCCCTGTCTTTCATTTTTTCGGACAATTCGCCCTGTATCCAGTCGGAAAAGCCCTGTGATTGCTCCCTGTCTGAAGAGACAAACTGCTCGACCCATATGAGGTCAAGATACTCAAACACCCTCTTGCCGCTTATATGGTCTCCCGTACAAAGTATTACTTCATCCGTTACGGCTGATTCCCTTGGCACAACCGATTTCAGTTGGGGAAACAATTCGTCAATCTGTTCGGATGTATCGAGGTAGAAAGAACAGTCAAGATCCTTAAGTCTGGACGCTATAACGGCACCTGTCATTTCCCTGATATGCCTTATGGCAACGTATCCTTTTGCGGCCTGTTTTTCAACATCGGCAATATCAACGCCAAGCACCGGATCAGCGAGCTCTGACACCAGCTTTTGCTGATCCTCCGAATGCGCAATCCCGTTAATAAGCAAAGTATATTCAGGCTCTATACTGCTCCCCGCCACAGCGATACCGCTGTTGTTTTCGCCGTGCTCCCTGACTTCCTCAATAACGGACGTCATACTTTCCAGTCCGGCAATAGTCTGGTCAAGACGCTTTTCCAAATCACAGCGACAATTTTCCAATGTTTTTTTACACTTGGGGCAAATATCCAAGATTAATTACCTTCCGCAGCACTTTTTATATTTTTTGCCGCTGCCACAGGGGCAGGGATCGTTTCTGCCAACCTTGTTTTCGTTCCTTTTGACCGGAGCGGCACCTGACTCGCCCCTGTTCATAACAAGGCTTTTCTGCAAAGCCTCCTGTTGCTGCTTGTATTTTTCCAGCGATGAAAGGCTCTCCTCTTCCCGGCGTCTGCGTTCTTCAGCAGAAATATGTTCTTGCGAAATTCTGACCCTGAAAAGCTTGCCGAGTGTACCCACTTTAATATGGTAATCCAACTCAACAAACATATCAAAAGCCTCTTTTTTGTATGCAATAAGCGGATTCACCTGTGCATAGCCCCTTAGTCCTATACTTTCTTTAAGGTAATCCAGATTTTTAAGATGCTCCTTCCATAAAGTATCAAGGGTCTGCAGAAATATGGTCCTGCACACGTCCAGGTACACTCCCTCCGGAAGCTCTTTTATCCTGTTTTTGAATATTTCAGACGTTCGTTCAAACAAATAGGGAGACAATTCCTTACCTGCCGCAATAAACACATCCTTTTTTATTGCAGTATTAAACTCCTCGCTGATCTGAACATTGAGTTCTTCAAAATCAATATCTTCGATACTTTTGATATGCGATACGGAATTCTGTATAGACTCACACTCCTCCCTGATTATATCCAGAAAGAAGCCTTCAAGATTTTCGCCGAACAGCATGCTCTTTCTCATGGAGTAGATAACTTCCCTCTGCTGGTTCATTACGTCGTCATACTCAAGGAGATGCTTCCTGATATCAAAGTTATGGGCTTCCACCTTCTTTTGCGCGTTCTCTATGGCCCTTGTCACCCATTTATGCTCTATGGGTTCGTTCTCGTCCATTTTAAGCGTGTCCATAAGGCGCTGTATCCTTTCACTGCCGAAAATACGCATAAGCTCGTCTTCCATGGACAGGTAGAACCTGCTTGAACCCGCGTCGCCCTGCCTTCCGGAACGCCCCCTTAACTGGTTGTCTATCCTTCTGGATTCATGCCTTTCCGTTGCAAGGACATGTAAACCGCCAAGCTCCGCTATGCCCTCACCGAGCTTTATGTCTGTTCCCCTTCCCGCCATGTTCGTGGAAATTGTAACCGCGCCGTGCTGGCCGGCCCTGCTTATTATCTCCGCTTCCTTTTCGTGGTACTTGGCGTTCAAAACATTGTGTTTAATTCCCCGTGTTTTGAGCATCTTCGAAAGCTTCTCGGATTTTTCAATCGAAATCGTGCCCACAAGCACCGGCTGCCCCTTATTGTGACGTTCGATAATATCACCCAGTACTGCCCTGAATTTGGCCTTTTCGTTCTTGTAAACCTGGTCGGCAAGGTCCTTCCTTACCATCGGCATGTTAGTGGGGACCACCAGCACCTCAAGCTTGTATATTTTCGCGAATTCCGCCGCTTCTGTCTCGGCGGTACCGGTCATGCCGGAAAGCTTTGAATACATCCTGAAATAGTTCTGAAAAGTAACTGTGGCAAGGGTCTGGTTCTCGCTCTCAACGCGTACCTTTTCCTTTGCTTCCAGCGCCTGGTGAAGACCCTCGGAAAAACGCCTTCCGGGCAGCAGACGCCCGGTGAATTCGTCAACAATCATTACCTTGTTGTCCTGTACCACATAATCCACGTCCCTCCTGAAAAGCGAATGCGCCCTCAGTGCCTGGGTGACGTAATGAAGCCACTCAATATTAACGGGATCGTAAAGATTCCCCACCTTCAACACTTTTTCCAGTTTTTTTATGCCCTCCTCCGTAAGCGAAACGGAGCGGCTCTTTTCGTCAATAACATAGTCCTTGTCGCGTATCAGGGTGGGTATGAATGAATCAACAAAATAGTATTTGCTTACATCGTCTTCCGTAGGACCCGATATTATAAGGGGAGTCCTTGCCTCGTCAATAAGTATGGAATCCACTTCGTCGACTATGGCGTAATTCAGCCCGCGCTGTACAAGGTCGGCGCTGTCATACTTCATGTTGTCCCTCAGGTAGTCAAAACCGAACTCGTTATTTGTTCCGTACGTAATATCGCAACCATATTCCATCCGGCGCTGCGTGTCATTTATTCCATGGTGTATACAACCCACGCTGAGGCCGTGAAATTTATATACCGCGCCCATCCACTCGCTGTCCCTTCTGGCCAGGTAATCGTTAACCGTAACCACGTGCACGCCCTTGCCTGCAAGGGCGTTAAGATAAACCGCGCAAGTGGACGTAAGGGTTTTTCCTTCGCCGGTTTTCATCTCGGCTATTTTTCCCTCGTGCAGGGCAATGGCGCCCATAAGCTGCACGTCAAAATGCCTTTCGCCGAGTACTCTCTTTGCCGTTTCCCTGACAACGGCAAAGGCCTCGGGCAAGAGCGCGTCAAGGGTTTCCCCCCCCGCGTACCTTTCCCTGAATTCGGTTGTTTTGGCTTTTAACTGGTCATCGCTAAGGTTGATTACGGAAGCTTCGAGGGCGTTAATACTATTGACAGTTCCCCAAAGTCGTTTAACTTCGCGCTCGTTTTTAGTGCCTATTATTTTACCAAGTACAAATCTAAGCAGACTCACGTTAAAACCTCACTATTCCGCTGATAGTATATCAGTGAGTTTATTGTTCGTCTCTTTTAATTCTCGCGGCCTTGCCAAAAAGTTTCTTCAGATAATAGATTTTGGACCTTCTGACTTTTCCCTTGTTGATAACCTCAATCTTGGAGATAAGAGGACTGTGTGAAGGAAATATCCTTTCAACACCTATACCGCTTGAAATTTTTCTCACCGTGAAAGTAGATGAAATACCCGCGTTCTTTTTCGCAATACACACACCCTGAAACGCCTGTATCCTCTGCTTGTCTCCCTCCTTTATAAGGGAATGAACTTTAAGGGTATCGCCGGGTTTGAAATTTACCATATCCTTTTTCATCAAATCAGATGTTATCGCACTTAGCCTGTCCATTTGAATAAATCTCCCTAAATACAAAATTATTAAAAATACAAGAGCTTATTACTATAATACCCATATGCTTAAATCAAGATATTTTTTGCCCTATCCACCATGTCCTTTACATGTATTGCGGGGCCGGCTGTACCCAGCATCCTTCCTATCTCATCAAAGCGGTCCTGCTCATCAAGCAGTT
>JAFGOL010000024.1 GCA_016926495.1 Oligoflexia bacterium | reverse complement strand
TGGAACTTGCGATTTCCCAGATCGAAAAGGACTTTGGAAAGGGCGCGATCATGCGGCTCGGCAACGCGCCGGCGTCCAAGATAGACTCCATTCCCACAGGCGCGCTTTCGCTTGACCTGGCGCTGGGGGGAAGCGGGATACCGAGGGGCAGGATAATAGAAATATTCGGGCCCGAGTCTTCCGGAAAATCTACATTGGCCCTGAACATAGTGGCGCAGTGCCAGAAAATAGGCGGCACTGCAGCGTATGTTGACGCAGAGAACGCGCTTGACGCCGAGTACGCCAGGAAAATAGGCGTAAATACAGATGACCTGCTTGTTTCCCAGCCGGATACCGGCGAGCAGGGGCTGGAGATAGTGGAAACGCTTGTAAGGAGCGGCGCAGTGGACATAATAGTCGTGGACTCGGTGGCGGCGCTTGTGCCAAAGGCGGAAATAGAGGGGGATATGGGCGACCAGCACATGGGATTGCAGGCCAGGCTCATGTCGCAGGCGCTCCGCAAGCTCACTGCGATAATCAGCAAGTCAAAAGTTGTGGTGGTTTTTATCAACCAGCTGAGGGAAAAAATAGGCGTCATGTTCGGCAACCCGGAGACGACCCCCGGCGGCAGGGCGCTTAAGTTCTATTCTTCGGTCAGGATTGACATAAGAAGGGTAGAGACGATAAAGGAAGGCGAGCTTATGGTTGGCAACAGGGTGAGGGCGAAAATGGTAAAAAACAAGGTCGCCCCGCCTTTTCGTGAAGCCATATTTGACATAGTTTTCGGGCAGGGAATAAACAGGGCCGGCGCCACGATAGAGGCGGCTGTTGAGCAGAATGTGGTGGAAAAGAGCGGGACATGGTATTCATACAGCGGCGGCAAGCTCGGTCAGGGCAAGGAAGCGGCTGTCAAATACCTGCAGGACCACGAGGAAATACTTACGGAGATCGAGGCAAAGACAAAGGAAAAATATTTCAGCAGGGACGCCTCAAAAGAGCTGGAAAAAAAAGCCGAGTCAAAGGCAAGGCTTGACGCCGAAGCGGTTAAGAGCGCCGCGGCTAAAGCCGAAGCCGCCGCAAAAGCGGCCGCGTCTAAAAAGGATGAAGATAAGCCGGCGCCTGCGGCAAAAAAGACGAACGTGACTGAGTTCAAGGACCTGAAGGCAAAAGTGATAAACGATAAAGCGGCAAACGGATAAAGGCAGCTTAAAAGGCCCCGGGAGCAGATCCCGGGGTTTTTTATTTTAAAATACTGAATACGGAATAGCAATGCTGTCAAGCGTTTTGAACAGTAAAAAAGCCATTCAAATAAATATTATGATTATCAGAGCGTTCATCAAGATACGCGAGCTTTTGTATATGCATAAAAAACCGGCAATGAAGATAGCACAACTTGAAATAAAATATGGCAAACAATAAAAAATCAAGGCTGCAGATTGTGCCTGCAAAGTTCCCTTAAAAACCTCTTGAAAAAACCTGATTTTAACAGGATAATAATCCCTGCATTTAATATATTACCGAGGAGAAAGCATGAAAACAGCCCTAAAAATCACAGGCACAATACTGCTGGTGATGGTCTTTGTCTTTATCATTGCCGCTGCCACCATACCGCGCTGGTTCCCGGTAGACAAGGTAAAGAACATAATAATCGGTCAGGTAGAGGAAAAAACCGGGAGAAAGGTATTAATTAAGAGCCTTGAATTCAACCTTTTTAAGGGTTTTGAACTAAAAGGTTTTTCCATGAAGGAAAACGCGCGTTACGGCGCAAAAAAGGATTTTATTAGGGACGACAGTATAGTCCTTAAATATAATTTATTCGCGCTTTTCGCCGGAGAACTTGTAATAGAAAAATTCGAGCTTGTAGATCCGTATGTTCAGATAATAAAGGAAGAAAACGGCGATTATAATTTTTCCGATATTCTGAAAAAGCTGGCCGAGGACAAGGAAAAGGCGGCTGGGGCAAAAGGAAAGGCAGGTACACGGCCGAAAGAGGAAAAAACGCCGGCTCCTGCCCGGCCAAAGAAAACCCCGCCGATTAAAAATATAATCATAACAAGCATCGGCGTTAAGAACGGCAATTTTGAATACGCGGACCATTCAAAACCAAAATCCATGTCGCTTAAAATCAGGAATTTTAATTTTGACATGGAAAACCTTGCCCTGTCCCTTGTAAAACCCATAGGCATCAACCTTAAGTGCGTGGTAATTTATAATGACTATAAAATCCCGGTTTCAATGAAAACCGCGGCCGGCGTCAATCTTAGTAAAAAAAGCGCGACAATAGACATTGCCTCGTTTTCCATAGGCGGAATGGACACGAACGGAAAGATAAGCATAACCGGTTTCAAGGACGCAAAAGGCAGCCTGACGACGGTTTCAAACGTCAGAAAAATGCTTGAGGTACTGCCGCCCGACTTAAGCGCGAAACTCAAGGATACCAATGCTTCCATAGATATAATGAACATCCTTAATTTTACGTACAAAGACGGCAAGGTTACGTTTAATGACGTTTTAAAGATGGAAAACGGGGAATTTACCTATAAAAACAACAAGGTGGTGGAAAAATTTGGCGGGAGGTTCGACGTCAACAACAAGGCCGGCCTTGCCGGAAATATAAATTTTCTGCTGGCCGGTAATGAAGTAAAAATAAAAGCTGAGGGCAGCAACATAGACAGCCCGGCGGATTCCATATACAGGGTGAACATCTACTCGCCCAAATTCGCAATTGAATATCTGCTTGCCATGTTCCCGCAAAAGGAAAAGAAAGCCGGGCAGCCGGTAACGAAGAAAACGGCGCCTGTCAAAACTGAAAAGAAAAAAATATCTGGCGCGCCCGGCATATATCTTGAACTAAAAGCGGATTCGATTTTTTACAGGGATGTAACCATCGGAAAAACCATTGCATCCATAAGGTTTGTCAACGCAAAGCTATACTCGGAATTCTCGATGATGTGCTACGACGGCAGCATTAATGGAAGCGCGGTCATGGATATAAATACCGAGAATTACACGCTCGCGGCGGGTATAAAGTCTGTCAAATTGCACGATCTCATCGACGACGCGATATCTGTTATACCAAAAAAAGACGCCAAAAAGAAGAATGTACTGGATGATTTAAAGGACAAGGTTTACGGCAATTTAAACATGGATTCAAAATTCCGGGGATCAACTTTCAAGGAGCCGGCGCTTACTGTAAACGGCGAGGGGGGTTTTAAAATAAGCGACGGCAAAATAGCTTCCACAGAAACAGGCAGGGACATTGCCTCAAAATTCGGTATCACTTTTCTTTCAAAGGAGATCCCTTTTGATATCATGGCGGGTAATTTTATAATGTCAAAAGGAAGGATAAATATAAAGGATTTTAAGGTGCATAAAGGGCCAAATGGAGAGGGCGGCTCAGTGAAAATAAGGGCCAACGGCTGGACCACGGTGGACCGGGCCCTGGATTTCAAGGTAGAAACCGATATCAGCCCCTCGGAGGCAAAGCAGGTGGAGGAATATTTTGCCAGGAATTTAAACATAAGGGATGTGAGTTACGCGTATAACAAGGACGGCTGG
>JAFGOL010000166.1 GCA_016926495.1 Oligoflexia bacterium | reverse complement strand
CGCTTTTCATATCCACTGCACAATGGCGTTTATAGCCAAACCAGAATTTCCTCTTTCCCTTGCAGCCAAACTTTGCCTGCTTGTCACTGCCTACCGTTTACTATGGTGCTGGTACACCATTTATACTAAATGAAAAGCAGTTAAGTCGTTTACTGAAATATGGTTAAGTCCATTTTTTTTCTATATCAAACCATTTTACCAGTTTTTCAGGTTTGTAAACAACAAGCTTGTTCAGCAAATCCTCAACATTCTCTTCTATTAAGAACATTTTCAAGTGTTCAGCCCTGAGAAAACCGTCGCGTACCGAAATTTCAAGAAACTTTTTTATAAAATCATAATACCCGGAGATATTCAATACCCCGACGGGCTTTGAATGCAACCCCAGTTACAGCCACGTAAATATCTCAAAGGTTTCCTCAAGTGTCCCTATCCCCCCGGGCAGGGCAATAAAGCCTTCGGATAATTCGCACATCAGTGATTTTCTTTCATGCATTGTTTCTACAATCCTTAACCCGGTCAGCGAATCATGGGCAACGCACATATCATATAAATTCCGGGGAATAACACCGATAACAGTACCGTCGCGCCGCCGTATACGAGCCTTATATCTTTACCGGCACTCATTGCCCCAAGACTGAACGCCGCCTGCCGGTACAAAGGATCATTGCCCAGGCTTGAACCGCAAAAAACACATAAACTGTTCATAGACCCCTTCCTTTTCATAGACATCGCTACCGGACTTTATCTGTTTCCGAAACACTTTCAGGAAGGCGATAGCTCGTACTACGTCCACGACCCGGGTTTTGCATAAAAATACCGCGCGCCTTTAATTCCTGAATATCACGTAATGCCGTATCTGTTGAACATTTAGCCAGCCTGGCGTATTTTGACGTATTCATATAGCCTGCAAAATCATCTTCGAGCATACGATTAATAATCAGACGCTGGCGATCGTTAACCGCTTTCCTGTTTATCTTTGCCCACAGCCTGGCTTTTAATAAAATTTTGCCCAGCGTTCCTTCAGCACCGTAAATTGAACGTCCCAGGCAATCCAAAAACCAGACGAGCCACTTTGTAATATCAAGTGTACCGCGCTGTTGCCGTTCAAGCTGCTCATAATAATGTTTACGTTCTTTTTCAATCTGAGAAGAAAGACTATAAAAACGATTGGATACGCCATCCGCGCGCGCCAGGGCCATATCGGCAATCGCGCGCGCGACGCGGCCATTCCCGTCTTCAAACGGATGTATAGTAACAAACCAGAAATGTGCAATACCGGCGCTCAACACCGGATCAGTGGTATTTTTAGTCTCAAACCACTTGAGGAAAAAAGATATTTCCTTATCAAGCCTGTCGGCACGAGGTGCTTCAAAATGAATTTTCTCACGGCCTAAAGGACCTGAAATAACCTGCATAGGGTCTGTTCCAACTTTGCGCCACTCACCTGCGGCAATTTTATGCATACCGCTTCGACCGGTCGGAAATAAGGCCGCATGCCAATTAAACAAACGCTTTTTTGTTAAAGGTTTGGCAAAATTTTGCGTGGCATCCAGCATCATCTCCACAACGCCGTCTACATAACGGCTTGCAGGTATAAGGCCAGCAACCTCAATTCCCAGCCTGCGCGCTATTGAAGATCGCACTTCCTGAGGGTCAAGATTCTCACCCTCAATGGCTGAGGATTTAACAATATCGTCAGTTAAAACATTCAGGCTTGCTTCCTGCTTTAATTCAAATCCCAAAGTTTCCATTTTGCCGAGCAATAAGCCCTGACGATGGCGAATTTCCGCAAGCACGGAAGCAATAGAACCGGCGTCCCATGTAAAATCCGGCCAGGTTTTTTGTTCATGTATCCACATGCTAATCACCGC
Organism: Oligoflexia bacterium; assembly: GCA_016926495.1. GTDB lineage: Bacteria > Bdellovibrionota > JAFGOL01 > JAFGOL01 > JAFGOL01 > JAFGOL01. Next base: position 729 of record JAFGOL010000166.1, on the reverse strand, counting down.
ACTAAGTGCGGTAATTATAACAAATAATCACCGCACTTACAAGCATAATTACCTTTTTATGGAATATGATAATCAATCGGCAACCAGTTTATATATTTTTTGATCCTGATCTTTGACCGTCCGAACAGGTAACAGAAAACAGGTAACAGAAAACTGAAAGTGTAAATACCTTCTTGTGAACTTTGAAAAACGGCGTAATAATAATGGAGATGAAAAAAATATTATATCCCCTCCTGATTCTGACCGTTAACACTGTAGGGGCCTATACCAGCACCGACTATAAGCCCGTTATAAAAATCGAGGCCGAACTTATGCCCGTGGAAAAAACCCCTGTCTATTCATACATCGCCGGAACAGTCGGGAAAATTTTTATAAAAACCGGAGACTTCCTTAAAAAGGGCGTGAAAATCGCTACCGTTATATCAAGAGACAAATCCGAAACCGTAATCACGGCCCCTTTTTCCGGCATATGCGATAATATTCACGTCAACCTTAATGATAATATAGAAGCCGAAACCCCGGTGACAACCATTGCCGACTACAAGACCATAAGGATCCCGGTACAGCCGGAAAACGAAAGCCTTGCCCTTATAAACCAGTCCGTGTCGTGCGTCTTCTTTTACGGCGGCAAGACAAGACAATGTTCACTTAAAAATATCAATGACTCTTTTCTTGTATACATTGATAACGAAGACTACGTGATTAAACCCGGTACAGATAAAATTTCAT
>JAFGOL010000023.1 GCA_016926495.1 Oligoflexia bacterium | reverse complement strand
AGGTTCATGAAGAAAAAGAAATATTAGCCAGCTTAACACGTTTTGATTGGATACCATATTAAGAAACTTGACACGGGATTAGTATAATAACCGGGACGCCCCTGCCGGATAATTTTTCAGCCAGTCTTGCAAGCCTTAACTGCTGCTCATGGGTAAAACCTCCCGCGCTGTAACACGTAAAATTGGCTGTCGCCGACAAAGGGGTGTACGGAGGGTCGCAGTATAGTACGTCTCCCTTTACGGCGCTATTCATGGTGGTTTCAAAATCCTGAATAACAAATTCTGCGTTTTTTGATTTTTCAAAAAAGAATTTAAGTTCATTTTCGGGAAAATACGGACGCGCGTACCTGCCGAAAGGGGTGTTGAATTTTCCCTTCAGGTTATACCAATTTGCATTCCAAGCGCAAACTTTAGCTCGCCTTCGGCTCGTGAAATCTCCTAATAAGGTCAGGATGCGGGGTTTGTTATTTTTTTTCTGAAAATTACAAACAGGTAAGCGCCAAGGCTGCACGCAACAACCAGCAGGGCAACGGCAAGGCCGATCCAGAAGCCCAGGGCTTTAAGGTTATGAATGTAACCCAAATAATAACCGAGGGGAATTCTAACCAGCCAGTACCCGGCAAGTGTTATTATAAAAGTGGGTTTTGTGATGCCCAGTCCCCTTAGTATGCCTGCCAGGGTGAGCTGCGCTCCGTCCAGTACCTGGAACAGCGCGCATACAATAATGATAGAGACTCCTGTTATTATAATTTCCTGATCAGAGGTAAAAAATCCCAGAATTGTTTTTGGCAGTAAAAACATTGCAAGGCTGGACAGGGCCATAAACGATACGGACAGCAAAAGCCCGAGGCCGATCAAAAAAATCGGTGAGCTTATGGCGTTTGCTATACTCATGGCGGCAAGCGTGGTTGTGTTGTAATGGGAGGCTATGTTATAACGTCGCCATACCTATAAGCATCTTGCTTACCTGCCCCAACGCTATGGGCGAGGCGAACGCTACAAGTTCAATAACGGTTTTTTTTAGTCATGTAACCATATGCAGACCCGGGCTGGCATACTAAATATTGGTGGTAATTATCCAGTCGCCGACATTAAAATTGTAATGTTCAGCTATAACACGACATTTAACCTGTGTAAGCAAAAATACCTCGCGGTCCGCGCCGGTAAGTGTTTCAAAATTGGCCTGTCCCTTTGCGATCACGATTTCGGAACCGTAAAAATGACCCAGAAATTCCTTTGAACATTGCCTTAGCACGGTACCGGGAGCGTCGGTTCCGTTGTTAATGATCTTTGCCACCTTATCAAGTCCCGCCTTTAGCGCGTCCTCTTCGGTAGCGTCATTGATCACCGGGGATTGTTTTACCGCGTAGCAAACCGGCGCGCTTCCCGGAAACTCTTCTATGAACAGCCTGTCAAAAACCGTTTCGCCCGTATTATCGCCTATAAAAAGTATGGAAGAGGCTTTTTTGATCCTGTTTTTAAGCTTTTCGCACATGGCGCTGTCCACCGGGTGTTTTTCGGCCTTGTTGAATGAATCCTCAATGCGCCCCCTGTTCCATGTTTCAGCAAAAGCAAAATCCATGATGTTTCCTGCTATGGCAAACCGCAACGCTGTTTCAAAAGGGTCGCCCGCAGCCTTAATACGTCTTGAAGCGTCTTTGGCAAGTTCCAGTGCCATCTCTGTTGATTTGTCTTTTTTATATTTGTAGGGGTCCGGGTTCCCGGTTTCCTCCCTTATTATGCGGTGTATTACCTGGCCCATTTCTGGAGGCATCATCCGCAAATCAAATTCCGAAACCTCCCTGATAACGCGTTTTAAAGACCTGCCTATGATTTCCTGATCATCGGTGATTTCCCTTGCCGCGTCCAGGGACTGGCGTATAAAACACGGCAGGCAGTCATAATATGTTTTCATAAGCTGTTTATGGCGTCAATTACTTTGCCAGTTGCTCCCTCTTTTACTTTTATATTTGCCGCGTTCAGAGCGCTGCCCGCTTTGGGCCCGATATTTCCGGTAATTACGTATTCTACTTTATTATTAATCATTACCTGTGCCGACTGAATTCCCACACCGGAACTACCGTCCATGTTATCGTTTTTTATAATATTGGTTTTTTTTGCTTCTGTATCGTAAATTATAAAATAAGCCGCTCTTCCGAATCTTGGATCTATTTCCGAATCGGTGCTGTTATTTTGTGAAGTTATACATACAATCATTTTTTATTCTCCCGGCCTCTAGTGATCGCAGGCGTTTGCCCCTGTTTGCAGGTTGTTGTTTATAAAATCGTTAACTATTTCAACGGGATTTTCCTTTATACAGCCTGTTATTACCTTTATTTGCTGGCTCTCGAATAAGTTCTTTGCCCTTTGGCCCATGCCTCCGGTAATAACAATGCTTGCCCCGTTCTCCCTTACCCATTTAGGTAAAAGCCCGGGTTCGTGAGGCGGAGCAGGTATGTCATTTCTTGCCGTTATTCGCTTGTTTGCCTCATCTACTTCTATAAAAGCAAATTTTTCACAATGTCCAAAGTGCATCGAAAGTTTATTGCCGTTTATGGGAATTGCTATTTTCATATTGCCTCCGTTATAAAAGATATTGTGATTCTATATGTGTATATACACGTACGTCAATCTTTATTTTACCTGGCTTTAGGCCGCTACATTATTGAATCTTGTCCGTAATGTTTTTAAAAGCACAAATCATTTGCCGCCTGCTGGCTGAATCTTCTTTTGACAGGGTTGTCAAAACACCGGTATCGGCTTTGTCAACAATGTCCGGGTCTATGGGAACCGATCCCATAAAAGGTATATTGAATTCTTTTGACAGCCTGTTACCTCCTCCGGATTTAAAAATATCCACCTTATGCCCGCAGTTAGGACAAATAAAACCGCTCATGTTTTCAATAACACCAAGTACAGGCGCGTTTAGCTCATTACAAAAGCGGACACATTTTTTTACGTCAATAAGAGCAATATCCTGAGGTGTTGTTACAATAACAACTCCGGTTAAATTATCAATTGCCTGAAGTACTGACAAAGGCTCATCGCCCGTGCCCGGAGGACAGTCAATAATCAGATAGTCAAGCTTGTCCCAAACCACGTCTTTCAGAAGAGATCTTATTACTCCTGCTTTGCGCGGCCCTCTCCATATAACGGCATTATCATCACCATCAAGCAAAAAACCGATGGACATTGCTTTTAAACAATCGCCGTGAACTACGGGTAAAATTCTGTTGCCGTTCATGTCCGGTCGTTGTTTTTCCAGTCCCAGTATTTTCGGAATGCTCGGACCGTGAATATCAACGTCCAGGATACCTGTTTTAAAACTTTCAGAGGACAGGTAACCGGCAAGATTGGAAGATATAGTTGATTTACCTACGCCGCCCTTGCCTGACATTACAGCGATTTTATTTTTAACTTTCGACAAATTATTATGAATTTCCTTAATTTCCTGTTCATAGGTCAATTGAGCGTCTTGCATTTATTTATATCCTTGCGTTTTATTTAATTCTATTCCAGATATCTTTT
>JAFGOL010000165.1 GCA_016926495.1 Oligoflexia bacterium | reverse complement strand
TCTTCCTCAGCTCGCCAAAGGCGTCAAGGTGTCGCATCAGCGTGGCTGGCTTGGTATATCAATGGGAGAAATAGACAGTTCGATAACGGAATATCTCGGGATTAAGCCTGATACCGAGGGTGTTATAGTAGCGGAAGTTGTTCCGAATTCTCCGGCTGCAAAGGCAGGGCTTAAAAGCTACGACATAATCACCACTTTTGGCGGTAAACCTGTAAAGAATCCGCAGGATCTTGCGGTAGCAGTAAAAAGGGCCGAACCCGGGAAGAAGTACGGTGTTGATATAATCAGGAAGGGAAAAAGCCTGAAGCTTGATGTAGTCCTTTCCACTGAAAAAGAGGAAAATTACGCTTCCTCAGCTGGATCTGGCAGTGACGGCAGCAGCAGCGTTTCTTTGTACGGCATATATGCTGATGACCTTGACAGGGAGACCATAAAAAAATACAGGTTGCAGGGAGTGACTCCTTATGGCGGGGTGCTTGTAGTTCAGGTTGAGAGCGATTCCCCTGCAGCGAAGGCTAACATAAAGGTCGGCGATATAATACTTGAAGTCAACCAGCAACAGATAAAAAACACCCGGGATTTTTCAAAGGCACTGAACAGGAAGGTCAATCTTCTGAAAATAAAACGCGGCGATCATACTGCCGTAATTGTTTTAAAGTGAACGGGTTGACTTTGCGGGCTATTAAAACCATATTGTAGTCATGATTACAGATAATTTAACCAATGAAACCAATGCGATCTTTCAGGAAGCCCAGCTCCTGGCCCTTGACAATGATAACCAGAGCCTTGATATTGACCACGTTTTCAGCGTTGCGCTGGCAAAAGAGGACAGTGACGCGTATCATCTTTTAAGCGGAATTGCGGATATACAAAAGGTATGGACTGAAGTTGATAAAAGTATTTCCCGAATGCCCAGGGTAAAGGGTAACAGCGGAAATGTTTATGTTTCAGGCGACCTTCACAAGATGATAGCCAAAGCTTACAGCCTGGCAAAAAATGAAGGGCTGGGACAGGCTGATACGGCACACATGCTTTCCGTGTTTGAGGAATTTCCGAATACCGGGCTTTACAGGGGGCTTAAGCAGCAGAATATCATTAGATCCGTTCTTGAAAGATCAAAATGCCAAAAAAACGAATCCTGTAACGGCGCTGATCCCGAGTTGTCAAAAAACCTCAAAAAATACACGCGTGACCTTACGCAGGACGCGGAAAAGCATAAGCTTGATCCTGTTATAGGCAGGGACGAGGAAGTCAGGCGCGTTATACAGGTTCTGTCCAGGAGGACAAAAAATAATCCGGTTCTTATAGGCGAGCCCGGCGTGGGCAAAACCGCCATAGTTGAAGGTCTCGCGCAAAGGATTTCCGCAGGCGACGTGCCTGATTCCCTAAAAAACAAAAAGCTCCTTGCACTTGATATGGGCGCTCTTATAGCAGGTGCGAAATACAGGGGAGAATTCGAAGAAAGGTTAAAATCCGTTATAAAGGCGATACAGAATTCAGCCGGTGAAATAGTACTTTTTATAGACGAGATGCACACACTTGTGGGTGCCGGCAAGACAGAAGGTGCCATGGATGCTTCTAATATGCTGAAACCCGCACTTGCAAGGGGAGAACTTCGCTGTGTGGGCGCAACGACCATTAATGAATACAGGCAGAATATAGAAAAGGATCCCGCGCTTGAAAGACGCTTTCAGCCCGTTATGGTAAACGAGCCCGCCATCGAGGATACCATAGCGATTTTAAGGGGACTCAGGGAAAGGTACGAGATCCATCACGGCGTAAGAATAACCGACGACGCCATAGTATCCGCGGCAACCCTTTCAAAGCGTTATATCCAGGACAGGTTTTTACCTGATAAGGCCATAGATTTAATTGATGAAGCGGCGTCAAGGCTCAGGATTGAAATAGACAGCCTCCCTTCTGAAATAGACGATCTTGAAAGAAACATAGCAAGGCTTGAAATATCCAAGCAGGCGGTGCTGAAGGATAAAAACAAGGACACCGAAACCAGGGTTAGTAAAATTGACGATGAAATTAATTCCTTAAAGGCAAAATCAACGGAATTGAGGGTGCATTGGGAAAAAGAAAAGAGCATTATACACGAAACCAATTCCCTGAAGGAACAGCTGGAGGAATTAAAAGTCAAGGCAGCGGCAGCCGAAAAAAACGCGGACTACGCCCTGGCCGCCGAGATAAGGCACGGAAGGATCATACAGGTTGAACAAAGAATTAAGGAACTTGCCGCCAACCTTGCCGAACTGCAAAAGCAAAAAACCATATTAAAGGAAGAAGTCAGCGAAGAGGATATTGCGGTTATAGTAGCCAAGTGGACAGGTATACCTGTTTCAAGGATGCTGGAAAGCGAGCAGGAAAAACTGCTTAAAATGGAAGCCAGGCTCAGGGAAAGGGTTATCGGCCAGGATGCCGCCTTAAAGGCCGTGTCTTCCGCCATCCGCAGGGCAAGAGCCGGGCTTCACGACAGAAAAAAACCCATAGGCTCGTTCATGTTCCTCGGTCCCACCGGAGTGGGCAAAACCGAAACGGCAAAGGCACTGGCAGGCTTTATGTTTAACGACGAACAGGCTATGCTGCGTATTGACATGAGTGAGTTCATGGAAAAGCACAGCGTAGCGCGTTTGATAGGCGCTCCTCCGGGATACGTGGGCTACGAGGAAGGCGGATATCTTACGGAAAAAGTAAGAAGAAACCCTTATTCGGTTATACTTTTTGACGAAATAGAAAAGGCGCATCCGGAGGTTTTCAACATACTGCTTCAGGTGCTTGACGACGGAAGATGCACCGACGGGCAGGGCCGTACTGTCAATTTTCAGCATTCGGTTATAATACTGACTTCAAACATTGGCAGTACTTATATTGTAGAGATGAACGAACATAACAAGAAAGAACTTTACGAAAAGGTCATGGAACTGGTACGTACCACGTTCAAACCGGAATTTTTAAACAGGCTCGATGAATTGATAATATTTGAATCCCTCACAAAACAGGAGATTGTCAGCATTATTGAAATGCAGCTCAGGGAACTTTCAAACATACTCGCGGACAGTAATATTAAGCTGGTATGGGATGAAAGCGCCGTTCAAAACATACATGATACCGGTTATGATATTAACTACGGAGCAAGGCCCGTTAAGAGGATTATTCAGAAAAAGGTTTATGATATGCTTGCGGAGGCGATGCTTTCGAATTATATTCAGCCTTCAGACACCGTAAAACTTACGGTTAAGTCCGGAGAGCTTGTATTTGAAAAGTCCTGAAATTAAAGAAATTAAAGCGCCGGCCAAGATCAACCTGGGATTGTATATCACCGGTAAACGTCCCGACGGGTACCATGAGCTTGCGTCCATTTTTCTGCCTCTTGAATTGCACGATGTTATAAAAGTAAGCGCGACGGAAGTACCGGGTTTTGAAATTTCAGTATCAGGCCCTTTTGCCGATCAATGTCCCGCGAATAACGATAATATAATTTACAGGGCGTATAAACTCCTTTGTGAGAACTGCAAAATAGATCAGGGGGTCAGGGTCGGTTTGTGTAAAAACATTCCGGCGGGGGCGGGCCTCGGCGGCGGCAGTTCTGATGCCGCGGGATTCATTGTGCTTATGAACGACCTTTTGGGTTTGAGAATGGATAACGCGGCGCTCAAAAATATAGCAGCGAAAGTGGGGGCTGACGTGCCGTTTTTTATTGACTGCAAACCCGCGCTTGTTGAGGGGATCGGCGAGATCATAAGGCCTTTTGAGTTGAAAAGGGATTACTGGGCGCTGATTGTTAAACCCCGGGAGGGATTATCAACGGCAGATGTTTATAAAAAGTACAAATTCGATTTGACATTAATTGACAAAAGTGCTAAATACCTAAAAC
>JAFGOL010000164.1 GCA_016926495.1 Oligoflexia bacterium | reverse complement strand
TTTTTGCATAATTTTATAAAATTCATTACGGCAAACCTTCAATGGTTTTTAGTATGACCGCCGGTGCATTGGAATTTTTTTTGGACAATTTATCAAGATTTTTCCTCATATCGTCCATCTCCGCCCTGGAGTTAATGCAAGTGTTGATTTTTTCAAAAAGCAGCTTTGCGGTCAAATCCTTTTGTTCTACCAGGATTGCGGCATTACAGTCCGAAAGATATTTTGCGTTGTAATACTGGTGATTATCAGCGGCAGTGGGAAGCGGGATCAATATTGAGGGTATGCCGGTAATAACAAGTTCGGAAATAGTTGAGGCGCCCGCCCTTGCGATGATTAGATCCGCCCTCTTATACACGTTTTCTATGTCCAGGATATAATTAATTACCTCGTTGGGATGAATAAAATCCCTGTAAGCGTGCCTTACCTTTTCAAAATCATGCCTGCCGGTCTGGTGTATGACGTTTATATTTTTAAGATTATTGAGAAGAGGCAGGGTTTTGATAACACAGTAATTTATTGCCCTTGCGCCCTGTGAACCGCCGAATATGAAAATGTTAAAATTATCCTTTTGCCTTACGGGCACATGCTTTATGGAACTCCGAACAGGGTTGCCGCATACAACGAGTTTTTGTTCCATAAACCCGATCTTCTTTGACAACGGGAACGCAAGAAAAGCCTTTTCGGCAAATTTAACAAAGAACCTGTTTGTAAAACCCATTACGGTATTCTGTTCAAGAATAAATATTTTTTTGCCAAGCAGGATTGCCGCTAAAAGTACAGGTCCCGAAGCAAAGCCTCCCACGCCTATTACTGCCCGGGGTTTGAACCTTGAAAGTATGACCAGGCTTTGCAAAACCGAAAAAGGGATCAGAACCAGGGAATATATTAAAATAAGGACCTTTTCGCGTTTAAGGCCTCTTGCGTTTATAAATTTGATATTATAACCGGCACGGGGAATGAGCTTTTTTTCAAGACCGCGTTTTGTCCCTATAAATAATGATTCTCCGTCCGGATACGATTTTTTATATTCGTCCAGGATCGCAATACCCGCATTAACATGGCCCGCGGTACCGCCTCCTGCTATTACGATCTTTTTCAAGTCCATCATTAACAGATATCACACATTTTGTTATTTTTCATTTCTTCTTGAAACGCCCAGCACAATGCCAGCAAGGGACATTAAGACCAGCAATGACGCGCCACCGTAGCTTACAAAAGGAAGCGTAAGACCCGTTACCGGAAATAATCCCAGCACTACGCCCATATTCAGAATCACCTGGATTGAAAACATGAAAATAATCCCGAAAACGAGCAGCCTGCCAAAGGGATCATTACACCGGATGGCAATGCGGGTACCCCTGTATATAAGCATGAAATACAGGATTATGGTTAAAAGCACCCCGACAAAACCAAGCTCCTCGCCTATGACCGCGAAAATAAAATCATTGTGGGCTTCGGGGAGATAAAACAGTTTTTCCCTGCTGTCACCCAATCCCACGCCAAGTACGCCGCCTGAATACAACGCCAGGAACGACTGTATGATCTGAAAACCGGAATTGGCGGGATCATTCCACGGATTTAAAAAACTGGTCACTCTTTTCAGCCTGTACGGTTTTGCCGCTATCATCGCGACCGCGAAACCGATAACAGGTACGGCCAGGTAAACTATGTGCCTTTTTTTTATTCCCGCCGCGATCAGCAACCCGGCCATAACAAGCACAAGAAGCATCATTGTGCTGAAATCAGGCTGGGCGAGAACAGGCAGTAACAGGGCCGATAAAAGCAGCAGGGGCATTACAACGAATTTTTTAAACGAGTCCCTGTATTCAGAATGCCTTGAATAGTAATTGGCGGCAAAAAATATCAGCGTAACCTTTGCAAGTTCCGACGTCTGGAACCTGAAAAGTCCCACGTTAAGCCACCTTCGCGCGCCGCTTATTTTTACCCCTACACCCGGCACCAGGGTTAAAAGCAGAAGCAGTATTGTAAGCGCGTACATGGGAAAAATTATTTTTTTGAACTTGAGGTAATTCACGCGCGCGAAAAAATACATTAAAAAACCGCCGATAACAAGGAACAGGAGATGCTTTTTGACAAAGTAATACCCGTCGCCGAAACGCTCGGACGCAAAGATGTAGCTTGAACTGTAATCCATTACAAATCCGAACAGCAAAAGCAATATAACGGATATAAGAAAAGGATAATCAAAAGCACCGCTACCGTGTCCTGACGGCGAATCGTAACTAGAATGTCTTGATAATATCCTTGTAATGTCTGCCTCTTTCTTCTATTTTTGTAAAATTGTCGGACGGTAAGCAACCCGGTGAATACAATATTATATCCCCTGATTTCGATTTTTGATAGGCCAATATAACAGCCTCTTCAAACGTCCCGACCACAAAGGTTTCGGTAGCGTCCCCTATCGACCTGTTCATCCTCTCCTTGGATTCACCGAGAAGTATAAGCGTCTTGACATGCTTTTCAATATACGGGCAAAGCTCGTCATACTCTTCACCCCTGTCCTTGCCGCCTGAAATAAGTATTACCGCCTTGTCAAAACTCTGGAGGGATCGGATCAGGCCCTTTACCGTGCTTACCCTGGCGTCATTGTAGAACAGGACATTGTTTTTTTTCTGTACAAATTCCAGCCTGTGCTCCACTCCGGCGAAATTGTTAAGTACGTATCCCACGGATACGTCCGTGGCGCCGAGACTGCTGGCGACCCACACGGACGCCATAAAATTGTTCTTGTTAAACTCGCCGCGTATCTTGAGGTTATCAATGGAATATGTCTGCTCGTGCCTGGGCTTTTTCAAAACTATTCCGTTATCTTTAACAAAAACGGCACCGTGCTTGTAATTGGCAATATCGCTTTCGTCAAAATTCACCGAAAACGGTATCGTATGCCCGCCAAGCCTGCTCACTACGGTAAAAACATTCTCGCATTCCCTTGAATACACCAGCGGGCACTTGCCTGCCACCTTTGAAAGGTAATCAGTGTACGTGGTGACATGATCTGCAAAAGTCTGCCATGAATTGGACCTTTCTATAAGCTTTTCGTCACTTATATTAAGAAGCACTATCGAGTGAAAATTAAAACCGTACGCGTAGTCGAAATAATCGGCGTCAAGCTCCAGGAGCAACGCGTCATAATCCTCTTCATTGATCAGGTATTCGTATATGGATTTCCCGACGTGCCCGGTGATAAAAGCCTTTTTACCGGAATTGCGCAGCATTTCGGATATCATGACCGCGGTCGACGACTTGCCGTTTGTTCCCGTAATACATATAACGGGATTCTTTAACAGCGGAGCGGTAAATTCATACTCCGTCTTGACCGGGATCTTCTTTTCCCTTGCCTGGTTTAATATCCTGTCATCATGCCTGGCCTTCATTGAAATATGCACCATGTCGGCGTCAAAAAAAGTCTTTGAACTGTAACGTCCGAACTCGGCTTTAAATTCGTAATCCTTCACGATTGAAAGGGCTGTCTGCAATTCAAGCCTGTTCCTTAAATCCGCGACAGTAACATTGGCTCCCCTGGAGGAAAAATACTTGACTGCGCCAATACCGGATTTATCGAGACCTGCTATAACAACCTTTTTGCCTTTAAAGTTCATCAAAAACTCCCCCCTGTATTATCGTAATTTGATGGTGGCAATTCCCGCTATCGCAAGAACAATGGATATTATCCAGAACCTTACTATTACCTTTGGCTCCGCCCACCCCTTAAGCTCGTAATGATGATGTAACGGCGCCATTCTGAACATCCTTTTTCCCGTAAGTTTGAATGAAAACACCTGCACGATCACCGAAATAGCTTCTAACACAAACACGCCACCAATTACAACTAATAAAATCTCATTTTTCGTAAAAATCGACACGGATCCAAGGGCTCCTCCCAAGGCAAGAGAACCTACATCCCCCATAAAAACCTGGGCAGGATAAGCATTAAACCAGAGAAAACCCAACCCTGACATAACCACTGCGCTGCAAAAGACGGAGACCTCTCCGACACCTCTAACATATGGAATTTGCAGGTATTCTGAGATTTTAAAGTGCCCGGCGCAATAGGCAAGAATAAGAAAACTGAAAGCAGTTGTCATTACAGGACCAATCGCCAATCCGTCAAGGCCGTCCGTTAAATTAACCGCGTTCGAAGTTCCGACAAGAACGAACAAAACAAAAGGAATAAAAAAATAGCCTAAATCAAACGTAATCGATTTAAGAAAAGGGAACCGGATGTTAGTACTTATGTCGGTATAGAAATGCACGACAACGACAAAAATACAGGCACCCAGTATCTGCATCAACAGCTTCGTTTTTCCGCCGATTCCTTTGGAATTTTTCCTGGATATTTTTAAATAATCGTCGATCCAGCCTATAAGCCCGTAGAAAACCGTAACCATCAGAACAAGCCATATATAAATGTTTTCAAGGTCCGCCCAGAGCAAAGTGCCTGCTACTATGGAAAAAAGGATAAGCCCTCCTCCCATGGTGGGAGTTCCGCTCTTTGCCGAAATATGGGACTGCGGACCGTCACTCCTTACAACCTGTTTGATCTGGGAACTTGCCATCTTGCGTATAAACCACGGTCCCATAAAAAGACAAATGCCGAACGAAGTAATGCCGGCTAGAAATGTCCTGAAAGTTATATAGCGCAAAACATTCAGAAAACTGAAATCTTCGACAAAATGATAGAGCAGTGAATAAAGCATGGGTTACTCCTTTAATACCTTCTCCAGATACATTCCTCTTGAACCTTTAACCAGAACCAAATCGCCTTTCCTTACAAATTTTTCAAGATCGTTTTTTAAAATTTCCGCCTCATTCTTATTATAAACAAAAACCGCGTCATTTTTCGAGGAAAAATTCAAAAAGCCCTCCGCGTAGCAGGACGCGAAATCACCTATGGCAAAAAGATAGTCATAACCGGCTTCCGCGGCGATATAACCTGTTTCAACATGCAATCCTTCGGCTTCGTCGCCGAGTTCCAGCATATCGGCAAAAACCGCGATATGTCTTTTACGGTTTTTCTGCTTTTTGGCCTCGTATATTGAAAACAACATTGAATCAGGATTGGCATTATAACAATCGACAAAATAAGTTATTCCGTTCCTTTCCGTAATCTCTGAGCGAAGTTCCGGGGGAGTGAAGGAGCAGACAGCCTTTACGCAATCGCCGATATCCACGCCCATATATAATCCCACGGCAATAGCCGCGCTGATATTGCCGGGGTGGACGCGAAGTCCGCATTTCCTGACAGCCTCCTTATATTGCGTATCGCTGTACGTAATACCCG
>JAFGOL010000163.1 GCA_016926495.1 Oligoflexia bacterium | reverse complement strand
GCCGAAGTAATATGGTCATAACCCGGAGCGATATCGGTAGTTAACGGCCCGAGCACATAAAAAGGAGCGCCGTTACACAACCTTTTTTCCAGCAGGATATTCGCCTGTATGTCCTGTATAGGCACGTGGCCCGGCCCCTCGACCATTACCTGGACATTTTTACTTCTCGCGTGCAGGGCTAGCTCACCCAGGGTAATAAGTTCCTCTACCTGGCCCCTGTCTGTCGCGTCAACAACGCTTCCGGGCCTGAAACCGTCGCCAAGGCTTAAGGTAACGTCATATTTATACGCAATATCAAGGAGCCTGTCAAAATCCGCATAAAGGGGGTTTTCCTTTTCGTTTTTGATTATCCATCCGCATGTAATACTGCCGCCCCTTGAAACAACGCCTAGCTCTCTCCTGCTTTTAAGCATCCTGTCAATTGAACGCATTGTTATGCCGCAGTGCACCGTCATGTAATCAAGGCCCTGTGCGCACTGCTGCTCGATATCCTCAAAAATATCGTCGGCGGTCATTGACCAGAGAGGTTTTTTATCCCGGACAGATTTTGACGCTGTAGCGTATATGGGTACCGCACCCATCATTGTCGGGCAGTTATCAATAAGCACCTTTCTTATCTGTAGCAGGTCCCCGCCTGTTGAAAGGTCCATAACGCTGTGTGTGCCTGCCCTTACCGCTGCCTGGAGCTTTATAAGTTCCTCCTCGGTATCGGCATGCCTGCCGCTGGTCCCTATATTGGCGTTTACCTTGGTTTGCAGACCCTTGCCTATGGCCATGGCACTGAATTTATGGTTGATATTTTTGGGCAGCACAGCAGTGCCGTCAACCAGGCATCCTGCTATATACTCGGGGCTTACATGACTGTCATATCCGGCAGCTTCCTGCATCTGATCTGTAATAATGCCTTTCCTTGCATACTCGAGTTGCGTCATGTCATGCACCGGCGCAGCAGGTACTGCAATTTTCGGTTTTTCCGCACGCAGCGGGTTTATCCTTGTAATCCGTTGCGTACCATCCCTTACCCTTTAACTGAAAGTTTGAAGAAGAAATTCTTTTTACCAGCTTTCCGCTGCAGTCCGGGCACTTGGATTTAGGCTTGTCGTTTATTCCCTGTAGAAATTCAAAATTTTTTTTACATTTTGAACAAGTGTATTCGTAAAGCGGCATTTCCCAAAGTCCTCCTTATTTTGTGCTAACCATAAGCAGTGAATAATTATCACTAACATATTGATAGTTTACTTTCAACATTTAGTATGTATTTCATTGTTATTATATGGTTATTTTTATATATTATTTCAAGTGGCGTAAACAATAATTTATAACGGGTAATTTTGAATGAATGACGTAGTTACATGTGGTTATTTTCCGGGTTGCGGCGGCTGCGATCTCCTGGGCATGACATACCGCGAAACCCTTAAACTCAAACTTGATAAATTCAAAAAAACGATCCTATCATACAGGGATTTATTTAAGACGGAGCAGATTGAAAATCTTAAGATCATAGCTTCCCCATTGCAGACAGGTTACAGGAGCAGGTGCCAACTACATGTAATTAATGGCAAAATAGGTTTTTTCTCCAAATCAAAAAGTTGCTCCGTCCAAAACAACCTGAAACCTGAATTCGTGGAAATACAGGAATGTAAAATGCTCATGCCGGAGCTTAATAAAAAAATTACAGACATGAAATTCCCGCTTAATTACAATGCCAAGATAGAGCTCTATTTAAATAACAATACGGTTTGCGAACGGATCGTGGAAAAAAAATTCGACAATTATTTCACCCAGATCAATCCTTCAGTAAACCAAATTCTGATCAACGAAGTTATTAATTTTATAAAGCCTCAGCAAAATGACAATATACTTGACCTTTACTGCGGCAGCGGAAATTTTACCGTTCCCCTTTCGCAAAAAGCCGGGATCTGCGGGATAGACAGCAAAATCCACGCGGTGTCTTCCGGCAGAATTGAATATATAGAGGCTGATATTAACGCGGGTTTAAAAATACTTGAGAGGTCCGGCCGGCTGCGCTCATTCAGCAAGCTGCTTATTGATCCTCCGAGGAGCGGAATTAACAAAAAAACGATGCAAAAACTCGGCGACATGGATTTTAATACGGTAGTTTATGTTTCCTGCAACCCTGATTCGCTTCTCAGGGATATTGCCGGGTTCAAAAACAGCGGCTATTTATTATCAGGCATAATACTCTTTGACATGTTTCCCTTTACCAGGCACATTGAATCGTTATCCCTGCTAAAAAAGATCAGGTGATTACCGGAAAAGATATTGTAAATAAGGTACCGACTCCCTTTTCAGACCGCACCTTTATATCCCCGTTCATCCCCATAATAAGAGAGTACGAAATGGAAAGGCCAAGTCCCGTTCCGGTGCCCGTTTCCTTGGTCGTGAAAAACGAATCAAAAATCTTATCGGAGATTTCGTCGTCAATTCCAGCTCCGTTATCCCAGAAGTTGACAAGTATTCTGCCTTCTTCGTTCATAGTATCAATAGTGATTAACGGATCACTAATTCCAAGCAGGGCGTCCCGTGAATTCGACAGGAGATTCATAAAAATCTGCTGCAACTTGTTAAGGTTTCCGTGGATAAAACTATTGCGGGCTTTAAGATTCTGCTCTATCCTGATGTTTTTTGTCGCATAAATGGATTCCACGAGCAGTACACTGCTTCTTATGGCTTCGTGAACACTTACATCTTCCTTTACGTCCAAATCAAACCGCGCGTACGTTTTGAGTCCCTGTACTATGGTCGCGATCCTGTTTACGGCATCCTGCTGCATGTGAACATACCGCAAAAGATCGGATTCGCCCGCGTCGGCTTTTATCATTTCTATATTACCCTGAATGATCATCAGCGGATTATTGATCTCGTGGGCCACGCCTGCCGCGAGTTCGCCGATTGACGCCAGTTTCGTCGCGTGAAACATCTGTTTTTGCAACTGCTCTTTTTCCTTTCCCTGTTTATCAAGCATAATATTCTGAACAACCCTGTTCCAGTATTCCTTGTAATTCCTTACGGCGAAACCGCTCATGTACAGCATATAAAACAGAAACACAAACGAAAATGTAAGTTTATTATCTATATGCGTGAATAG
>JAFGOL010000162.1 GCA_016926495.1 Oligoflexia bacterium | reverse complement strand
GTGATGTTATACGGCGACCCTCTTTTCAGTTTTACAAGGGGTATAAAACCGGTTTTTGATTCGGGTGTTGACACGCGCCTTTCAAGGCTGCTTGCCCTTAAAAGGATTATTGAGCAGAAGAATTACCTGCCTGCGGAGACTATTGAAAAACTTTTGGGCGACAGGGATGAAAAAATAAGGTTTGAGGTATTCAACTGGCTGCGCCGGAGTTCACCGCGGGAAGTTTACAGGTATTCGGGCAAGCTTATGCTGGATCCCTCGGACAGGGTTTTTGTTTTGTTTGTTGAGTCCCTTGTGTCCGCCGGAAACAGGAACATAGTACCCCTGATGAAGAAAAACAGGGAATACTTCAAGTCACAGGGAGACGGAATCAGGGCCGGGATACTGGAAAAGGGTCTGAAAATTCTTTCTTCTTCCGGCGATGAGTCGTAATATTACCGTGTCTGATCTTATTATTAAAGGCGCGTCCCAGAACAATCTCAAGTCCCTGGACCTTGCCATACCTTCCGAGGCCATTACCGTGGTGGTCGGTCCCAGCGGTTCCGGTAAATCGTCGCTGGTATTTGACACCATATACGCCGAAGGCCAGAGGCGATACATAGAGTCCCTGTCAACGTATGCCAGGAATTTTCTTGAAAGCGTGGATAAGCCCGACGTGGAGCATATTGAGAACATTTCCCCGACGGTGGCTATAGAGCAGAAGAACAGGGTAAAAAGCTCAAGGGGGACGGTCGCATCGCTTACGGAACTTTATGATTACCTGAGGCTGCTTTATTCAAAGATAGGAACTACTTACTGCCCAGATTGTAAAATACCCGTAAAGCTTCATACCGTGGACTCGATTGTTGACGATCTTCTGCATAACCACGGGGGTGAAAGGACGTATATACTGTTCAGGCATAAGGGTGCGGTCCAGGATATAAGGCTTGCGGGTTTTGTCAGGATAATGGTCAACGGTGAAGTCCTTGATCTGTCCGAAGTTGACGACGCGAGCGCCCCCGAAGAATATTATGTTGTGTATGACAGGTTTAAAATAGGCACGGAGGAATCGGGCAGAATATGGGAAGCAGTCGAGAGGACGTTGTTTATAGGTAAAGGAGAATGTACCGTATATTTTACCGAAAAAAACAGTTATACCAATTACAGGACTGATCTTGTCTGCCCTTCCTGTAAAAAATTTTTTACCGAGCCTGATCCCAGGTTTTTTTCCTTTGACAGCCCCATAGGGGCCTGTTCCGCCTGCAAGGGGTTCGGTAACAAGCTTGGACTGGATGAAAAAAAGCTCGTGCCTGATCCCATGAAAAGCCTGCTCGGCGGAGCGATTGAGCTTTTCAACAAGCCCAGTCTTCGTCATCATTTTTACATGATGATCAATTACCTGAGGAGCCTGGGTGTTGACGTGAATAAGCCCTTTGTACGGCTTTCGGAAAAGGACAAGGCTCCCATTTATACCGGGGGAAGCAGCGGTAAGGAAAAGTACCTGGGTCTGAACAGGATGTTTGCCGAACTTGAAAAGAAAAAGTACAAGGTCTACGTAAGGGTGATACTCAGCAAGTATAAAAGCCCCTATGTGTGCGACGTATGCAACGGGAGCAGGCTCAGAAAGGAGGCCCTTGATGTTTTCGTTGGGGATAAAAATATTTTTCAGCTTCAGGGGCTCCCGGTAACTGGTTTTTATTCGTGGCTGGGCAACCTGAAGTTAACGAAACATGAGAAAAGGATAACATCTGAAATACTAAAGCAGCTCTTTCAACGCACTTCGTTTCTTATCGACGTGGGACTGGGATATCTTGCGTTGGGCAGGCAGGCAAGGACGCTTTCTAACGGTGAAGCCCAGAGGATCAACATCGCAAACCAGCTCGGTTCCGCCCTTGTTGATACGATATACGTGCTTGACGAGCCGAGCATAGGCTTGCACCAGAGGGATATTTCCAAGCTTGTGGAAATAATAAAGCGGCTTCGTGACAACGGGAACAAGGTTATTGTCGTGGAACACGAGACGGAAATCATAAAGTCGTCGGACTATATCGTGGAACTCGGCCCTGAAAGCGGAATACGCGGCGGAGAGCTTGTTTATTCCGGGTACATGGGCGATTATTTGTCTTCCGCCAGCACACTTACGTCGCGGTATCTGCAAAAGCCCGCACGGCACGAAAAATTTTCCAGGAGAAGCGTAGGCGAGGCAACGGGCATGCTTGTCCTTGAGGATCTTTCCGAAAACAACATTAAAAATGTTACGTTCAGGCTGCCCCTTAAAAGGTTTGTATGCGTTACCGGAGTTTCGGGCAGCGGTAAAAGCACGCTTGTGACAAAATCCCTTTATTCGGTTTTATCCAGGGAATTCGGAAATTTCGACGCTCCCCTCGTTAATTGCCGGGGTGTGCCGGGAATTGAAAACATAAAGGGTGTTGTACTCATGGATCAGGAGCCGATCAGCAGGTCAAAAAGGTCCACGCCCATAACCTTTATTTCAGGCTTTGATTACATAAGGGATGTGTTCGCGCAAACCCCGCTTGCAAGGAGCAGGGGATACACGGCGTCTAATTTCTCCTTTAAT
>JAFGOL010000161.1 GCA_016926495.1 Oligoflexia bacterium | reverse complement strand
GCCATATTATATTTATAAATCGCCATATTGAAATTAAATTGTGCTTCAAACCATGCTTTCAGCGATTCAACAAGGTCCTTGGCCTCGCTAAATCCCATGCTGTAAGCGATTGCGGCGTTCAAAAACCATTTTTTGGCGTTATTTTCGCCTTCCTCGGCGTAGGATATGGCATTTTTGTAATCCACAGCCTCCTTATAAGCTTTTTTTACCTGTAAGGCCATGCCCTCAACAAGCGTGTCTTTGGCGAACAGGAGCTTTTCATATTCCGATTTGCTCTGTTTTGACAACGCATTTATTGACCACCAGTCAAGATTGAACCTGAAGCCCACAAGCGCGCCGGCATTAAGATCATTATAGGGATCATTGGCGTAAGCGCTTGTCTGATCATCCCTGACATTTGAGCCTGCCGCGTTCGCAAATCCCAGCGCGAAAAACACGGGCCTTTTCTGCTTGGCTTGCCCCTGCCACAATGCCCTTGTTGCCTCTATACCGGAAGTCAGCATCTTCATTTCGGGTCTGCTGCTGACAATCTCCGAAAGGTAGTTGTCAAGACTCTTCAATTCCACTTCTTCAGGCACTATGGAAGTTTCCTCTATCTCAATCGTCGTACCCGAAGGGATCCCCATGGTCCATTTAAGCGCAAGTTCGGCAAGTTCCCTGCCCCTCGAGGCTTCATCGTACTGCGCGAGTACCTGCGCGTAATAGGTTTTAAGCTGAAAAAGGCTTTCCCTTTTCATTCTGTTGCGCCTGACCATATCTTCAGCCTCTTTCAAGGCAGACTCTATCTTTTCCCTGCCGTCCTTTACAAGATCAAAAAGATCGTTTGCAAGCTGCATGGAATACATGAACTGTTTTACCCTGTAAACGAGGTCGGCTTCTTTTGTTTCGACCTGGCCGTGCGCCACCTCGTATCCCGCACGGGCGGCTTTTTTATACTCGCCGACTATGCCGAAAGTATACAGGGCCTGGACTACATTAAGCCGCAGCGTGCCGAATATCCCCCAGCTTCCGTAATCCTTGGTGGAAGAGACAGCGTTGCCCCTTTCTTCGAACAGGGGTGCTCCTAGCAGCAATACCTCGGTTTTGGGATAAAGTGCGGCCCTGGCCTGATCTATTCTGCCTTCGGCAAGCGTAAGCGACGTTTTTTCCGACATAAGCTCGCCGCTGTGCTTGATCATGTACTTAATGGCGGAACTCATGTTGATCTTCAGTGGTTCGTCCCCGTAAGCTGTTTCATGGAACGCCGCTATACCTGATACGCAACAAAGCACCTGCAATATTTTTAAGAGTCTCACTTCCTGTCTCCGTTCAAAAAAAATGGAAATATAAAAAACAAAATAGAGGAACACGCAAGAAGCCCCAGAAAGGCTATGACAGCAAAACCGAAAAGCCCCATAAATATGGAAGCTATCACGGAAAAAATTCCAGCGGCAATAACGGAAGCTGCGACAAGAATATTTTTTCTTATTCTATGCAAAACCTCCATATTCTTTCCTCCGTCACCAGTTAAATACCATATATTTATTGCCTGGTCATTGTAAAATCATCGTAATCACCGGCGGCGACACTGCATGTATTGTCCGCGTCGGTAATTACACCGAAACCTTTCACGCTGTTCTTTAATTTTTTTGAATAAAGCTTTTCGTAAACTCCCGCGAGGTTGATCTTTTCGCTTACCCACTTGCCCAGAAGGTCCCTGGATTCCGTTCCCCTTACCACGTACACCTTGGTTTCCCAGGCCCAGATGGAATTAGGCGACTCAAAAACCTCACCGGCCTTATATTTCTGAGACCATACAAACTTTATTATCTTCCTTGTAAACATGCCTGAACGTATATACACGTATACCGCCACGGCCGAATCACCCTTGTCCTTGAGCTTTTCGTCCGAGCCTTCGGGAGTCTGCCTGATACGCCATTTCCACGAGAAAAAAGGATATTTTTTGTAGTTAATCTTATATTCCCTGAACAGGATGGTACCCTTTCCCTTTCCGATTTTCCCGCAATCGTAATCTCCGGCAAGAAAGGCATTCCTGTTTTCCCTGTTAAGCCTGTAATAAAGGTCGTCTCCCTTTTTATTCCATCCGTAAGGCAGGGACTTTTTAAGGTTCTGCCCCTCAAAATCCTCAATGACTATATCCCTGTCGTTATCCATGGGACAAGCGTCCCCGGATAAAAACAGGAAAGCAGTCAGCAGGAAGAGACTATTTACTCTTCTTTTCTTCCTTAATCCCGTTTCTCGCATTTTTATCCTTTCGTTCATTATCTTCCTTTACTTCGGTAAGTTTTTTGTTCATAAGCTTGATAAGTTCCTGATAGGACTTTTTGGTAATAATGTCCGTGAACTGGGACCTGAAACTTATAACCCATCTTTCACCCTCGACGCCGATATCAAAGATCTTCCAGTTCTCGCCCTTTTTATGCAGGTACCATTCGGTTATAACATTCTTCTTTTTATAATGGATGGTTGATTTTACATGAATATAATCCGGCTTATTCTCCACAACTTTGTCTTCAATCTTAAGATCGCCGAAAAAATCATTCGCTATGGGATAAACGATATCTTCGATCAACTGCCGAAACAACGCCACAAACGCGGTCTTGTCACTGTTGCTCTTGCCCCGCCAGTGGTCCTTGAGAAAAACCTTTTTGGCGGGATCATATTCATATTTTAATGATTTTTCGCAAACGTCATAGAAATCGATATTAGCCGAAATTTCCCTGGCAATACCTGCCTCCACCTTCTTGTACTGCGCATAATCGTACTTTTTGTTTACATATTCCTGCTTGTTGTCACCCATCTTTGAGAAACCTTCAAGCATCGACAAAACCGTTTTTATACCGGGATTATTCTTATCTTCATCCTTTATTATGTGTTTTACCTTCTTCTTCTTCTGTATTACCGGCTCGTTTGCCTTAACCTCCTGCTTTGTTTCGGCGGTTTTGGCTTCAGCAGGCGGAGTTCCGGATTCAGGTAGAACAGCAGTTAATGACAGCAATATTAAAGTTATAAGACAGTACACGTTGGACCTCCGGAAATATTATTTCCCATATATCTACCCTAGATTGTCCCTTTTGTAAAAACTTTTGAATTATCAGGTGGGGCCGCAATAAAATCATTTAAACAAAAAGGCAGGGTCAATGTTCCTGCCGCCGGTTCTAAGGGAAAAATACAGGGTCGGAGAGTCAATCGGCCCCGTGTCACCGACATACGCTATAATATCCCGCTTTTTCACCCTTTCGCCTGTTTCATAGAGTATCCTTGCAAGATGCCCCGAAACCGAAAACACATCGTTATCGTGCTTGATGATTGCCACCTTCCCGTAACCGGGCAGCCAGCCGGAATACTTTACAACCCCGTCCGCCACGGAAAGGACTTCCGCCCCGTATTCAGACTCGATCAGTACACCGGAATTATATCTCCAGTTTTTGAGGTTGTTATCCCATACCTTGCCGAACCTGCTTATTATCTTTCCCCGGGCGGGCGTCTGAAGCCCGGCAAACGGTGTTTTCCCCGCGCGGGAGGGATTTCCGGAGGTCATATCTTCAATTGCGCCTGAACTGCCCTCCACCTTTTTCTGCAGTACTGTGTAATCACCCGGACTGTTACGTATCCTCGATAAAAGTCTTTTCTTGTTTTTTACGGAGCTTCCAAGCTTGCTGATATTCTCCGAAAGCTTCCTCGTATTCTGTTCAAGCCTGCTTCTTTCGGCGTCAAGCAATACCCTCAGGTCATTAAGCCTGCCTATATCTTCAAGAAAAGCCCTGAACTCTTTAATATCATCCTTAAGGAGCCTGACAAGAAGCGCTTCTTCCCTGTAAACATCGTCTGAAACTTCGGGATCGTATAAAAGTTCAATCCTGTCCCTTGATGAATTTATTAAAAGCGCTTTTAACCTTTCCCTTATGAATTTTTTTTTGATTTCCATTTGCTGCTCGTCAAACCGTATTCTGGATTCCATGTCCGAAATCGCTTCGGTTTCAAACCGGATTGATTCCCTTAAAGCCCTTACCGAGTCCTGTAATTTACTCACCTGCCTGGATACGCTGTCAAGCTCCAGTACCATGTTTGAAGCGTAAGAAGGCGCAGAGCAGAGCAAAAGAACAATTACTGCAAACAATCCATCACTCCGTGTTATCCGTCTTTAAAAAGGCTGTATAATTACCGATCATGCCTATCATCACCGAAACAAACAATACAATCAGGATCACGTACACCGGCAACGCTGAAAGATCAAAACTGCTTAGCCACTGGCCCGAAAAACGCAAAACAGCCGTACCCAGCAGGACCCCGGTAAAATAATAAAGCAGAACACCCGTGACGGCCCCGGCAACCCCAAGCACCACGGAGGAAAGCAGGTAAGGCAGCCTGATATACCATTCAGTGGCGCCGCAAAGCCTGAATATGGTGATCTCCCATTTGCGCTGCAGGGCGCCCAGCCTCGTGGCGTAATAAATCAGTGCCACGCTTATTACAAACATAATTACGATCAAAACAACCAGGCCGTACCTGAAAATATCCAGCATATTTATCGCGCTGCCCAGCCACGATGTATTTACAACAATATCTGATATGCCTTCAAGTTTGTTTAACATTTTCCTCAGCAAATCCACGCTGCCGATATCGGTCCTGACCTCAACGAGATCAGGCATCACGGCAGTGGTAAAAATTATTTCGTTATCCGGAAACCTCTTTTTAAGAAGATCAAGGGCCGCGCTGCCGTCCATGTGAGTAATACCCGTAACACCTTCCAGTTTTCTGATCTTTTCCGCCAGGTCCTTTACATCATAACCTTCCGCGGGAAAAACCGTAACGCGGACTTCGGATGCCAGTTTTTTTCGCACTATTTCCAGGTTATAGGCGGCGGCAAGAAACACCAGGCTCAGGAAAACAAACAGTGCAGTTACCTTTACCACGAGAAGCGATGACAATTTATGCCTGAAAATATCCTTAAAACTTTTCCTTATTATCATGATGAAACGACCTTTCCCTTTTCAAGCTTTACAAACCTGCCCCTGTGCATCTCAATCAGGCTTTCATTATGGGTCGCGAATACTATTGTTGTACCGGCCTGCGCCGCAAAATTGAACATATTGAAAACTTCCCTGGTTGAATCAGGATCAAGATTTCCCGTGGGCTCGTCCGCAATCAGTATCCACGGTTCCCCGACCATTGCCCTGCATATCGCCACTTTTTGCTGTTCACCTCCTGAAAGCTGGTAAGGCATCAGGTCCTTAAGCTTCCACACGTCAAAATCCTTCATTATCCTTTCAGAGGCCCGCCTGATATCAGGCAATCTCTTGCCCCAAATGCTTAAAGGCAGAGTGATATTGTCAAAAATGTTCCTGTCCCACAGCAGTTTAAAATCCTGGAATACTATTCCCATCTGCCTGCGCAGGTAGGCAAGCCTGCGGGACGAAATGGAACCCACATCAACATTGCCGACGCTTACACTGCCGGATGACGGTTTGTTGTGACCGTATATAAGCTTAAGCAGCGTACTTTTACCCGCGCCTGATCTGCCTGTGACAAAAACAAAATCACCCTTGTCGATCCTTAAATTGATATCATTAAGCGCATAAACCCTGCTGCCGTACATCTTTGTTACAGAGTCAAAAATAATCATGGATAATAGCTATATCTCCGTATAATAAATTTTTATGTATTCAATTATTCAATATATTTAACAGCAAGTTGTTTTTTAATTGTATTTAATATATCCAGGTTGTTAATAAT
>JAFGOL010000160.1 GCA_016926495.1 Oligoflexia bacterium | reverse complement strand
ACCTTATCCCTGTTTTCCTTTTTTTCCATATCAATGAAATCAAGAATAATGATACCCCCTAGGTTTCTTAATCTTAACTGGTAAGCGATTTCCTTGGCCGCTTCAAGGTTTGTGTTTAAAATAGTGTCCTCAAGGTTTTTGGTCCCGACGTAGCGACCGGTATTCACGTCTATGGCAACAAGCGCCTCGGCCTGGTCGATTACTATATAACCGCCTGATTTAAGCCACACCTTGCGTTCAAGGGATCGCGCTATCTCGTGCTCAATACCGAACGCCTCGAAAATGGGCGCTTCTTCCTCGTAAAGCTCCACGTGGATTTCGGACTTGGCCTCGTATTTGCCGAGGTATTTAAGGAGTTCCTTCTTTGTGTCCCTGTTGTCCACGACAATACTTTTTGTATCGCTGCTAAGTATGTCTCTTATAACGCGGTGGCTTACGTCCATTTCAATATGAACAAGCCCGCGTGCCGCGGTCTTCTTTTGTTTTTTTGAAATTTCCTTCCACTTCCTTACAAGAAAATCGTAGTCCTTCCTTAGCTGCTTTTCGGAGGCTCCCTCGCTTGCGGTCCTTGCGATAATACCGTATTCGTTGTCCCTGGCTGTTTTTTCCAGGATATCCCTGAGCCTTGCCCGTTCGTCTTCGTTTTCAATCCTTCTTGAAACGCCCACATTGCCTGAAACGGGCATCAACACAAGAAACCTTCCGGGCAGCGAGATGTTTGTAGTGACACGCGGCCCCTTGGTCCCTATGGGTTCTTTCGAGACCTGTACTATTATATGCTGGTTGGCTTTTAGTATCTTTGATATGTCAGGCTCTTTTTTTTTGCTCAGTTCTATATCGTCAGGGATCTGGTTTATGTCCGATACGTGCAGGAACGCCGCCTTTTCCATCCCTATATCTATAAAAGCCGATTGCATGCCGGGCAGCACCTTTATTATAACGCCTTTGTAAATATTGCCCACGAGAACGGCGTTATTTCCACGCTCGACGTACACTTCAACAAGGTTGTCGTTTTCCAGAAGGGCAACCCTTGTCTCGAAGATCCTGTCATTAATAATAAGTGTTGCAGCCATCCAGCTTTATACCCTTTCTGATCATTAAAATTTCCCTCTCATTAATATCATGCATTACAGCCCTTAAAACTTCAATAGGCTTTATTGTTTTTCCGTCAACATATTTTAGGGAAAATCCGGCGATAACGGTGTTCCCCTCCGCTTTAAGGCTTTTCATTTCAAAATAGTCCCGCATGTTAACTGTTCTTTTCTTTCCCTTCCTTTCAATTTCTATTTCTGTGTTTTTAAGGTTTTCCAATCTTTTCTCGAGGACAGGCAGGGATTTTTCGGAATTATAAAGCCTTATTTCCCATATATATTCCCTGACAAGCTGAAAGATTGAAGTTCCGTGCAAAGGGGTGTTCCACGCGTTTTTAAACCCGAGTTCTCCCGGCAGTATGCTGTTCATCCCGGCGATAAATTTTTCCGGCGACAGGTAAGATGAAAAAAACACGTCCATCATTTCCACTTCAGACTCCACGCCTATTCCCGCGGGCGGGCAGAACGACATTAACGGCGAAGGATTAAACCCCGAAGATATGGCGACAGGGAACCCGCTTTTCAAAAGGGCTTTTTCCATGACGGCCATGAGTTCAAAATGCCCCATCCAGCGAAAAGCGTCCTTTTTTACAAACAGCACCCTGATCGCGTGTTCCTTGCCGTGAGCCGGCTGTTGCATGTTTATTTTAGGGGACCTGATATCCCGGTCCGCAATAATATTTTTCAGATTATCCCCGGAGCATATATTGCAGGAGGAGCATTTTCCGTTAATACAGTGTGGAGTCATTTCCTCCGAATACGCCTTCTTTTTTTCCCTGATGAGCCAGGTCCTGTCAATGCCCGAGTTTATGTTATCCCAGGGTAACGCATCTTCGGTTTTTCTGCTTCCCAGGTAGTCGGATATTTTAATTCCGCATGATTGAATTGCCTTTTGCCATTTCCGGTAATCAAACATGCTTCCCCACGAGGAAAAGACCTCTCCCTGTCTGAATACGTCGTAGATCACCGCGGATATTTTTTCATCCCCCCGTGAAAGGAGTCCCTCGATCTCGCTCATTCCGGGATCTGACCATTTCAGGGAAATTCTCCTGTTTTTCAGCGAGGACTTTAAGATCTCAAGCCTTTCAGAAAAGCCGCCTGCGTCAAGTTGCGATTCCCACTGGAACGGTGTGTGGGGCTTGGGAACGAAATTGGATACGCTTACCGTTATTTTTCCCCTTTTGCTTTTAAGCCTTGCTTCCATTTTATTAGCGAGTTCCGCTATGGCCGTTACATCTCCGGTTTCCTCGGACGGAAGGCCTATCATAAAGTATGCCTTTATACTGTCCCAGCCTCTGGATGATACCTTTTCAACCGTGTCCAGGGTTTCGGCCTCTGGAATATCCTTGTTTATTACCCGCCTCAGCCGTTCGCTTCCGGCTTCGGGCGCTATTGTGAACCCTCCCCTGGGCAGCCTCGCGAGCATGTCGAGAACAACATCGCTTATGCTTTCTATTCTTAATGACGGAAGGGATACGTTTATTCCTATTTTTTTATAGGTTTCGGAAATATATTTTATAAGCTCAAGCAGCGGGGGATAATCACAGGCGTTAAGCGATAAAAAACCGATCTGCCTGTGACCGGTCGAGGCAATGTTTGTCTCGATCATGTCCACTATGCTTTGCGGGTCCCTTTGGCGTACGGGCCTGTATATCATTCCGGCCTGGCAAAACCTGCATCACCTGTTGCAGCCTCTCTGCACTTCATACGTAAGCCTGTTGTGCACAGCCTCAAGGTAAGGCACCACCGGATCGCTTATGACCGGAACATCGTCAAGGGAACGTATGGTGCTCTTTTTAACAATATCCGCTTTTCCGTGTACGGACGGAACAAAAACCCCTTCCAGCTTTGATAATTCCACAAGCCTTTCCTTCCGGGATTTAGTTGACGCGGTAATTTGCAGAATATCCAGTATAACGGGTTCCGCGTCCCCTATTACAAAAGCGTCGATAAATTCAGCCATGGTATGCGGGTTGAACGCTGCTCCTCCGCCCGCTATCACAAGGGGGAGTGGATCGTTTCTTTTGTGCGGGAATATTTCCAGCCCGCCCATGTCAAGCATTGCCAGTATGTTCGTGCACGCAAGCTCGTGCTGCATGGAAAACCCGACTATGTCGAATTCGCGCATGGTCCTGGCCGTTTCCATGGATAACAGTGTTTTTACGTCAATCCACGGCATATAGGCGCGTTCAAGCGCGTAGTCTGGGTGGTTGTTTACAATGCCGTAAAGTATCCTGGAGCCGAAGTGCGACATGCCTATTTCATAGGTGTCCGGGAAAGCAAGCAGCATGCGGCAGAGGACGTTGTCCTTTATAACGCTGTTAAACTCTTTTCCAAGATACCGTACCGGCTTTTCTATGCCGCTATGAAGGAATCCATACGGATTCTGATTGGTCTTCAAAACAGAAGATCTCCCTGTGCTCATTAAATACCCTGACCCCGACAGCGTTTTCCACAATATTTGATATCTGCAAAAACGCCGAATGAATAAGTTCCTCGCTATTGGATACCATGCTGACCGCGACAACGGTCCTTTGCCATTTGTCGTCGGTATCGATCTCGGCGAAAGATACGTTAAATCTGCTTTTAACGGCATCACGCAGCTTGCGCACTATATGCCTTTTTTCCTTCAAGGAGGAATTTTCGGGCATTAAAAGTCCTATTCTTTTTATCCCTACCAGTGTTTTCATACCCGTGTTAAACTTCTATACAATGAAATACAAAAAATTGATACTAATTGCTTTGCTGCTTGCTTCGGCGGTATATTGTTACAAGGTTGTTTACAAGGTAGCAGGCAATGATTTCAACGTATATTATCTTGCGTGGGAGCTTTTTATTACGGGCAACGGGGAGTGTTTGTACAACGATCAGGGCGGACTGGGAAAGCGCCCGGCAGGCATGCTTCCCGAAGGTCTTGAGGCCGTAAAATATACGAGGGCCGGCCCCTTTTTATACCCCGCGGCTTTTGCCATGCTTTTTTCGCCGCTTGCTCTTTTGCCCCACGATATCGCGGAAATTATCTGGTACTATCTGAATATATTGTCGCTGTTTATGGTGTTTTTTGTAATGTCCCGCCGGCTGGGCGGTATGCCGTGGCATTATTTTTTAATACTTTTTTTAATAACGGGCCGGTTTATTTTCCGCAGCCTTGAATACGGGCAGGTAAACGTGCTTGTTTTGTCCGGAGTGTTTTTCTGCTTTTATTTTTATTACAGTGGAAGAAAAAACCTTTCGGCCCTGATGCTTGCCGCTGTTTCCGCGGTCAAAATAGCCCCTGTAATAATGATCCTGTATTTTATCTGGAAAAGGGATTATAAATACGCGTTCAGGTTTGCGGCCATGCTGTCCGCGTTGCTGCTTGCCCCGGCCCTGTTTTACGGATTTAAAACGAATTCGCTTCTTTTGCTTGCCCTTAAAGGGCAGCTCTCGTCCTTCGGGTTTGAAACCGACAGCACCAACCAGTCCATAGCTGCGATGTTTACAAGATTTTTTACGGACACGGCTGTAAGGGTCCATTCGGGGGCTCCCATTAACGTAATGCTTTTTGAACTGGACAGGGCTGTTACGGGTTACCTGGTTTTATCCGTGCAGATTGGTATTTTGATCCTGGCATATATTTCAATAAGGCGCCGCAGGGCTGAAGATTTCGCGGGAAAGGTGCTTTTTGAAGGCGGTATCATGAGCCTGCTTATGCTGCTGTTCTCACACCTTATGTGGAGGGCAACGCTTGTGCATCTGTTGCTTCCGCACGCGGCGCTGTTATACATGGTTTACAAAAGAAAGCTCTACAGGCCGTGGTCAATACTTTTCGGCGTATCGATTTTTCTTAACACGCTTACCGCCCAGGGCTTTATGGGCGCACGTCTCAGCGACTGGTTCGAGGCCTGCTCCTGCATGACAATCGGTACCATGGCGATTTTTTTCCTTTTGTTCAGATTTACGACGTCAAACGGCGTTGGTGGCCTTGACAAGACCGGCAATCTTGGCCTTTAACGGCTGCTCCTTTAACTTGGCCTTTATAAGCTCTGTGCCTTCCTTAAGGGAATTGATTACACCTGCAAGCCTCAGACCCAGTACAGCGTTCATTATTACCGTATCAAGCACTATGCCGGGCGTGCAGTTGTTGATTTCCTCTATAATACCCATATTGGCCTGCAAATCTCCTCCGGGAATGGGCGTTCCGGACTTGTAATTTCCCGCAAGGGCGAAGTCATTCGCGGTCAGGGAAAGCTCCCTTTTTTTCTCGGATTTTCCCACAACTATAACTTTTGTAGTGCCTATGGGAACAAGTTCGTCATAGCCTTCTTCATTCCACAGAACATATGCCTTGTCCGTACCCAGGTTTTCAAGCGCCTGGGATATAAGCGAGGCCCTTGTCCTGTCACGGGTCCCTATGATTATCCTTTCAAGCTGCGAGGGGTGGCAGAGCGGAGGAAGCAGGGAAAGTATGCTTGATATGTTAAGCTCAGCCTCTATTTTTTTGATAGGGTCCATTGCCGGATAATATTCGTCAACATTAACAAAAATAAAGTTTTCA
Organism: Oligoflexia bacterium; assembly: GCA_016926495.1. Classification (GTDB taxonomy): domain Bacteria; phylum Bdellovibrionota; class JAFGOL01; order JAFGOL01; family JAFGOL01; genus JAFGOL01. The sequence continues at coordinate 3,424 of JAFGOL010000160.1, read as the reverse complement.
CTTTCCATGCAGTGCTTTTTCTGCTCGTAATTAGCCTCAAGGTTAACGCCCAGCGCTTTAAGCAAATCGGCGTTTCCGCAGTCACTGGAACGATCATGCTTTATTTCCTTGGAAACCATAACACCCAGGGAAGATATAAGAAGCGACGCTATTGTTGAAATATTGAAAGTATTTTTTTTGGAACTGCCTGTTCCCACAATATCAATCAGGTTTTCATGCGGGGTATTGAATTTTTTCATCTTTTCACGCAGGGCAAGCGCGAAACCCGTAAGCTCTTCAACGTTTTCACCTTTAAAGGTGATGATCGAAAGTATGGACGCGGCAATTCTGGGGTTAAAATCACCCGAAAGAAATTTGAGCATAAGCTCTTCGCTTTCACCGGTGCTTAGGGAATAGTGTTCCGTGAGTTTTTGGAGATATTTTGTTTCAATATTTTCCATAAGTTAAGAATGGATAATAAATGATGCCCTTATCAAGTCAATAGCATTAAAGTTTCGCACGCAAAAATCCGATAAACACTAATGCGAGGTAATAAGTTATGAACCTATTGAAATCATTAGTAATAGTTAGTTTTTTATTGCATTACGCATGCGATACGTCAGAGGTGAAGACCTATTATGGGAAGGCAAAAAAATCATTGGGACTTAATGACACGGGATCATTCCTGATTTCCTATTATGACGCAAAGCAGTTTGATACCAGTTTTGAGAGTGAATTTTCCGAGGAAGAAATCATGGGAAGTGAACCCAAAACACCGGCGGAAGATAAGAAGGCCGAAAAAGCGAAAACGGAAGTTGCCGCCACTATGAGCGGGGAAACGGAAATAGCGCACCTCAGGGCGGAGGTGGAACTTCTCAGGTTTGAAAATGACAGGTTAAGACTGGCTACGGGAGCCGGCGGTAAATCGGTGGAATCCGTAACAAGGGCGCCCGCGTCATTATCTTATCCTCATAACTCGCTGAATCCCATGTTGCTCGGTACGGAACCTGTAAAGCAATACAGGGAAGCTGAAAAGCTTTTCAAGGAAGGCAGGATAAACGAGGCAAGGATAAAGTTTTCGGAGTTTGTGGAAGCTTTTCCTTATACGGATTATACCAGCGTCTCATATTTCTGGCTCGGCGAGATAGCGATGATGAACAAGGACTATATAACCGCGGTTGACAGTTACGGCCAGTCCGCCTCTCTATCCCTTTCAAGGCAGAGGCAGTCCATTAACTTTTTAAAAATAGCTACGGCATACAGGACAATGGGAAGGGAAAAGCTTGCGGCAGGCTATCTGAAAAAAGTCCTGAATATCTTTCCGGATTCAAAATACGGAGAAATGGCTCTTAAAGAATTGTCAAAGTAGTGCTAGACTATCATAGTTATGTCATTCCGTTTGTGTTTTATTACAGGTGTATCATTAATGTCATCGGTACTATGTGCCGCAAGGGGCTGGACCGTAAAGGACGCGGGCGGGAGCGTTGAGGCTATTGATATAACCGTGGCTGACAGCCCGATGATAAAGCTTGTAAAAGGCGGCAAGTGTATAGAAACGTACATGATCAGTGTTCTGGGTAAGGATTCATTCCTGGTGCTTGAGGATAAAGACGGAGTCAATGTCAGGGTAAAGTCAGGCTCAATGATAGGCCTTGGCAGGTACAAGGAAATTTCCTCCGATCTTATATTGATCAGGGGCAGCGTGAGGTTTCTGGTGCCGGATATAAAGGGCACGGTTTCGGTCGAGACCTCAAGCCTGGTTTTTACGTTAGGTAAAAAAACCGACGTTACGGTTGATTCGGTCGCGAAGGAAAGCAGCTATGAGACGACATTTTGCGCGGCCGAGGGCGGCTTCAAGGTTAGCGAAGTTGACGGCAGGCTTATTGCTTCGGTAAAGAAAGGCAGGAAGGTTTCGTTCTGGAAAAAGCGTAAAATCACCGATGATAAATGTGAAATAGTACCCGAGATCAAGGTGGAAAAAAAAGCGCCGGCAAAAGCGGTTGTTAAAAAGGCGGTGCCTCCCCAAAAACCCAAAAAGGTTAACGAGGAGGATACCTATACGGTGGGCGCCATTGAACAGGAGCTTTTCAGCGAGATACAGTCTGACGAAGAGCTTCAAAAGGAGCTTATTAAAATTTCAAAGGAAAAGGATATCGAGATCTCCGGGTGCGCTCAATGCGAGAAGGGCTGGAGCAGGGTCGTCTTTGCGGTCCCGGAGGGCATCAATTATGTTTCGCCTGAAATTTATAACGATAAAACGCTTCCGGCTCTTTTTTTTCAGACGGAAAAAGGGCAGTTTACAAACAGGATCTTTACGGGTTACAAGGCTAAAGAAGTCAAGGAAGGGCAGGACGCCAGATTTGTGTATTACCTCCCTGCGGGCAAATACTATGTTTCAATCATAAAAGGCCCGGCGTTTATGATTGACGTGGATAAGGGCAGGGAGCTTGTGTACAACGTGTCTGCTTTTGTAAGTTCGGGCATCAACGCGGAGATCGTTCTTCCCCTTACCGGGAAGAAGCAACCGCTTATACCGAGTAAAACAGCTCCCATGTTTGTGTATCCGGGAAAATACTCCTTTGATATAATAAAAAAGGGAATGGAAAATACCAGGCTTGAGCTTACAATAAAGCCCGGCGCAGTGATGATAGTCGCGGAAGAAAAATCATAATGTACAGGATAGTTTTTGAAGACGAATTTATTATCGGGGTTGATAAAACCGTCACAATCCCGTGCCTGCGGCAGGGGGAGAGTGCCGGCCTTTCAGACGAACTCCTGCTGGAGTTTCCCCAGCTTGTATCGGTACCGGATTTCGGTTTTACGCACAGGCTTGACAATGAAACAGTGGGCGTAATGCTTGTGGCCAGAACAAAGGATTATTACGACGCCATGCGCGGGCTTTTTTCAATGAAGCTGGTTAACAAAACTTACCACGCCAGGGTGACAGGTCACGTTGAGGATAAAAAAGGGGTGATAGATTTACCCATAGCCCATTCAAAAAAGACCGAAAAAAAGATGGTCGCTGTGCGGGAAGGTTACCGTATTTTCAGGGGTAATCCGCGTCCGGCAAGGACCGAATGGACCGTTCTCAAAAAGTCCGGCATAAATACTGATCTTGAGCTTAAAACAAGTTCCGGCGTGCGCCACCAGATAAGGGTGCATCTTCACAGCATGGGGCATCCCGTATGCGGCGATCATTTATACGGAAAGCACGCCAGTGATTATCCTTCGCTGATGCTTATATCAAGGACCATTGCCTTTAAATGCCCGGTGCGGAACAGTGAAATAGTTTTAACCAGTCCGCTTACGCTGGATAATATGTTTACCGAAATTTCAATGTAATACCTGTCCGCAAGCAGGATGACACATTTTGTATACCTGTAAGTTTCGATTTTGCTTGCAGCAACAACTCGCTCCCTTTGGGAGCTCAGACAAGTTGTGCCTT
>JAFGOL010000159.1 GCA_016926495.1 Oligoflexia bacterium | reverse complement strand
GAAACTGCTTAACTACTTACTCATAATGCTGTTTACTGTTTCCGGGAATTTGTATTCTGAAGACAGTATAGACTATTCTCAGAGGACTGCGCCCAGGACAGGCAGGTCCAGTATTCGCAACAATCCGAACGAAATGACGTCAAACTGTCACCCTTACGAAGGTTTTACTACAGGCATAGACTTTGGAAACAGACCCGGGTCAGTCAGTGATTATTATGATTTGCCTGAACTGACAAAATTGAATGACAGTACTATTAACTGGCCGAAATACGCGGTCTTTATTCCAAGCGCGGTTTTTCTGAGAAAGGTCATGAAATTTGACTACTTTAAGAAAGATACTGATAAGAAAGACGAAAGCCAGGCTTATTTTAAGTTCAGGCTCAAACCCGAATGCCTGGACACAACCCAGCTTGATGAAAAGGGAGAGGCGACAATAGAAAACAGCAGTGTACTTATAGAAGACAATGATCCGCTCCCAAACGGAAATGGCAGAATATCAATAACCCTGAAACTGTCCGACGATTTGTATAATAAAATGAAAACGGACCCCAAGTACCTGGCTCCCATTAATAAGGCCATTGACAGCGGTGTCTCCATACATAGGATTTTTGCTGACAATGTAAGGAAATGTTACGCCGAAAACAGAAGCGACCGGGGGGAGATAATTGTTGAGCACGACGTAAATATGGACACCGCGACTAATAATTTTCCGATACTGCAGCCGTGGAAAGAAGGTTTTAAAATTTTCTGGAACGAGTTCGCGGCATCATATAATGAACTGGTATCAGCAAGTAAGACCGGGTTTGCGGATAAAGTTCCCGAGGAGGAATTTCCGTGGTGGTATTCACTTGCCGTTTATGCCGAGTCCTCTGCCACAAAATTTACCAGGTCTGAAACATCGTCCCTTATTGAAGCATGCCAGGAAAACAACTGGGGCAGTATCACGCAGGATGAGATGGAGGAGAGTGGTTTTTTTAACGCTGTGCTTAAAATAAGAAAAGAAACCGAGACAAAAGCAAGGAAGAAAGCCGCTAAAGAAGAAGCACAGAACATTGATAACGCAGGTAGGCAGAAAAATGCAGCGGAAGCCGCCATACAGGTAAATGAAGAACAAAGCCGGAAGAGCAAGGCGCTGCTCAACAAGATTGTTACAGGCCCCGTATCTTTTCAGACCATAATGGATTATATACAAAGCCGCAGGGCTGCAGGGAACCGTTCCAAGGCAATAACCGCGCAGGCAAACGCGTACAGAATGAATCCGGCAAGGAACAGGACTTTCCAGACAACTCTGGATACTTACAGCGCCAAAACACAGATCAGCAGCGGCCAGGGTGCGTACGCGCAGCACATGGGTGTTATAAATTCCTGTATCGCCGGATATTTCAACGCCCAGACACAGGCATCCGTACAGGCTGTGTCCGGTATGCTGAACAGGGCTGATACGTCCGATCCGGTTTTCAGAAACGCGCTGGGCAGGGTAAACGCCTGCATCTTCGCCCTCAATTCGGCAAGGCAGCAGCAGTCGGAGGTGTATGCAGGTTACTCGTCATCAGGCCCGTTGCCAGGTCTTCTTTCAGGCTCCGCAGCTACGGGTTCATACCGTTACGGTGCCGCGTTGCCCGGCGTTTCTTCTTACAGAAGCAGAAACATGAACCTGAATTGAAGAAATATTCCTGAAGTGAATATATGAAGGCAGGATAACCTTGTTATCCTGTCTTTCTTTTTCCTAATCCCGCAAAGACGAGGCACTCTTCGATTGTTTTTTAGTAAAATTCTATTGCCATGTTTGCTGAATTGGCAGTTAGGTACAATACAATCTTTCTAACTGGACAATATTTACAATAAATGTTGAAATTAATGTATGAGGCTCTCTATCTGCATTATTGATGAGGAAGCCATTAGGGCTGAAACGATCAGGGAAACCCTTCTTGACGAAGACTACGATGTTGAAACATTTCCCTCCGCGGATTTCGGGCTTAAAGCCGTGGCCGAAGGCCGCTTTGATGTTGTTTTTGTAGACCCTGACGTTGCGGATATCCCGGTTGAGTACGTGGCAAAGATCAAAAAATTTTCGCCGTCGTCGCATATAGTCGCCCTTATTTCCGGCGACAGGGTGGACAAGGTGCTCATGCTCGCGGAGCTTGGTATAAAATATTACATAGAAACACCCGTAAATTCGGTTAATTCCATACTGACAGAGGTGGCGGCGATTGAAGCCGATATACTGAATGCCGAGGACAAGCGCAGTACCTTTGTATCAATATTGGAAGATTCCCGCATGCTCGCAAAGGGCGTAGCGGACAAAAACGAAGAGCTTAACAAAAGGCTTGTGCATAACATAAATATCGCGTCAAAGGTCTTGTCACCGTCCACCAATGCGCCGGGCGAGCTTAAAGGTAATATCAGCGAGTTTCCGTACTATGATATAGTACGGCTTGTCTCAATGATTTACAGGGAGGGCACACTTGAGATAAAAAAGGAAAAGGCAAACGCGCTCATAATAACCAAGAACCAGTTTGTGGTCTCCGCCTATTGTTCCCCGAATATTAAGGGGCTTAAGGCCTTTATGAGGATTGCGGGATGGACTGACGGCGTTTTTACATTCAGAAGCAGGGTCATCTCCCAGTACAGCATTGATACGGACCTTGCCAATATAGACGTTGTTGAATTGTGTTCAATGGCAAGGAGGATTTCGGACTGGTACGCGCTTAAACGTAAAAACCTTCCGTCCGATTCTCTTGAGCTCGGCCTGAATATCCGGCAGCTTAAAAAGGATATACCCCTTACGCCTCCGGAACTTGATGTGTTGTCTTACGTTGTGGAATACAGCAGGGTTGCCGACATTCTGAATTACTGCAAGGTTCTTGATTCGGACATACTTGCCACGCTTATCGGTCTGCGTAAAAAAGGCATGTTTGAACTAAGGGTATGATACGGTGTTTATTTTCTCTTTAATCTTTTTTCTGACATTGTCTTCCGCCGACCCTTCGGACGTACTTAGGCTTAAGGCCGTGGAACTGGTCGGTAACGGAAAATACGGCGAGGCCGTAAAGACCATAGAACAGATAAAGGACAAGGACAGGGAGCCGGACGTGTATTTTCTGCTGGGTGTTTCATACAGCAGGCTGGGGGATCACGGGCAGGCCGTAAAAGTGCTGAGGAAATTCGAAACTTTTAATACGGATAACAAGGATTTTCATTACTACCTGGGAATAAGCCTTTTCGAACTCGGGCGTTACGATGAGGCCATCGCGGAGTTCAGGAAATCGGAACTCCTGGGCATAAAGGTCGAGGAATCCACGTATTATTCGGGTTATATATATTTCAGCCTCAGTGAGTACAAGACGGCGTTTCCGTTTTTTATAAGAACGATAAAGGAGAACGGAAAGTATTCCTATCTCGCGCATTATTACGCCGGTGTCTGTCTTTACAGGGACGGACTGAACAGTCCGGAATCCCTTGACGCGGCCGTGTACCATTTTGAAAAGGTAACGGGCGAGGACACCATCGCAAAGGAAGCCGCCCGTTATATTGATGTAATAAACGAGTACATAAGCAGCGGTGTGGCGCGGTATAAAAAACGATGGAACCTTAACGCGTACGCGGACCTTCTCTTCTCACGTAACAGGACTGTTACGCCCCTTGACGGGATAGTAAACATGGGACTTGATACGGAAACGTGGACGGTATTCGGAGACCTTTATTTTAAAGGCGCCTTTTCGCCGGTGATGTTCAAAAACATCGCCGTTTTTCTGAATTACGGTTTTTCAACGGACCTCGCGTTTAAGCCCGGGCTGGGCAACTCGAATACACAGGGTCACCTGTTCGGTATCAGCGTGCAGTATTACAGCCAGCTCAGGACTTTCGAGGCAGGGGCGGAATATTATTACAGCATTGACTATCTTGATGACGGTTCCCTTGAAAAAATAGCCGGAGCGCATGTAATCAGCGTAGGTATTGACAAAAGTATTTTAAAATCATGGGCGTTGGGGCTGAAACTGCCCATGAGATTCTATAACGGGACCGGCGGAGCATGGGGTGATTTTACGGGCAGGAGCATCGAGATTGCGCTCATGTCTTACCACATGTTCGGCGAAATGTCGTTCAGGCTGGAGCCCTCGCTTATCATGTTTTCTTCGGCTGACAATCCTGATCTTGATCATAAGTATTACAACGTGGGCATCAAGGCTAATTTTCCGTGGAAGATATGGTTTTTCTGGCCGAGCCTGAAGGGCAGGGCCGGTTACATTATCACCGCTGATGAAAGGGTCCTTGCATATGACGGAGGAATAGTTCTTTTTGTCCCGCTTGGCATAGGAATGAGGGGGACCTATTCGGGTATCCTGAGAAAGGGTTTTGTTTCGGATACTCTTGAGATGGTTACCGGGATCGGTTTTGAGTACGTATTCTGATGACCGGGCATGTTTTTTTAAAAGATCATCTTAAAAAATTGTTTGGCGAAAGGGTGCAGCGTATACCTCTTGATCCGGGATTTACATGCCCTAACAGAAGGGACGGCGAAGGCTGCATATTTTGTGACAGGTACGGTTCAGCGGCACCGTGGATAAAACCGGGAATGAGCATAGAGGCACAGCTTGAAAAGGGTGCTGATTTCGCGCTCAAAAGATATAACGCGAAAAAGTTCATAGCTTATTTCCAGGCTTTTACAACAACAAACGCGGATGCCGGTACGTTGAGGCAAATGTATGAAAAGGCCCTGCTGGCCAAGGGCGTGGTCGGCATGGCCGTGTCCACAAGGCCGGATGTACTGGATGACGGCATTGTTGAACTGCTTAAGGAATTTTCGGAAAAAACATATTTATGGATTGAACTTGGCGCGCAGTCAATGAACAAAAAAAGCCTTGAATGGATGAACAGGGGACATGATCCCGGGGTTTTTGCAGCAGCAGTCAAAAAAATAAAACAGGCGGGTATTGAAGTAATAGGTCATATCATTTTCGGATTGCCTGTAGAGGATGAAAATGAAACCCTTGATTCGTTCCGGAGCTTTCTGGATACCGGAATTGACGGTTACAAAATACATGCCCTGCATATAATCAGGGATACGCCTCTTGAAAGGTTGCATAAAAGGGATCCTTTCAGGTTGCAAACCATGGACGAATATGTCGGCCTTGTAAGGAAGGCACTGCGGATTACGCCGCACGGAAAAGTTATTCACCGTCTGACCGGAGAAGCCCCGGCTGACAGACTTGTTGCCCCGTTGTGGGTGCTTGAAAAGGAAAAGGTCCTAAGGAGAATTCTTGAATAGCGTGCTTGGGTTCATTTCCGGTTTTGTCATAGGCAGTCTTGACTGGCTGCTCATATACTGTCTTTACAGGATTATGATCTTCCGTAATTCTGAAAATTATTCAAAAAAGGAAAAAGCAGCCGTTTCCCTTCTTCTGGTCATTAAAATGCTGCTTGTTTTTGCCGCGCTTTTTGTGGTCATAAGGGTGCTGCGTTTTAATGTGATTTCCCTGATTTTGGGTTTGACACTTTCGCTGATTGGTATGATCATAATAATGCTTAAGAAAAACAAGTAAAGGATTATGTATAAATGGGGCATTTTAACTGGTTTAACCTGGTTCCCTTTCTTGATAAGTATTCTTCTCACAAAACCGTTCACATGCTTATGGCAAGTCTTATTACGGTTATCTGTATAATTATTTCCGTGGTTATGTACAAAAAATTCAGAAAAATAAAGGATCCCGAAATTCCCGATGACAAGTTCACAGGCAGGACTATTTTTGAATTGCTGGGCGAGGTGCTTCTCGCGCTTGCGTCCGACGTCATGGGCGAAAAGAGCGCGAGGAAGTTTTTTCCGGTGCTGGCTTCAGTTTTCCTGTTTATTTTTCTTAATAACGCCATCAGCCTGATACCGGGCTTTGTGCCTGCAACCGATAACCTGAATACAACGCTTGCCTGCGGTATTTTTATTTTCCTGTATTACAATTACGTCGGGGTTAAGGAGCACGGTATTGCGTATTTCAAGCATTTCCTGGGCCCCATACTGTGGCTTTCTCCCCTTATGCTTCCCATAGAGCTTATAAGTCACTCTGTAAGGCCCTTGTCGCTGGGGCTTCGTCTTTTCGGAAATATAACGGGGGATCACCTGGTGCTGGGCATATTCAGTGATCTTGTGCCCGTCGGGGTGCCTGTTGTATTTATGGGGCTGGGGCT
>JAFGOL010000158.1 GCA_016926495.1 Oligoflexia bacterium | reverse complement strand
GTAAGCTCGCGATTCGGCTTCGGACCTTTAAAAAAATCATACAGGGAGCCGGACGGAGGCGTTGCTTTTTACGATGACAACATACTTACCGTAATAAAACCCGGGACAGATCCGGTCCAGGATTGCCTTGAAATTTCGGGATTGCTCGGTGTAAATCCCGAACGGGTAAAGGTAATATGCCCTTCATCCAGAAGCTGCTTCGGGACCCCTAATATTATACCCGTGCACCTTCTGCTGGCTTATTCCACCTTTACAACGGGTAAACCGATACGGCTTTTCATTACGGAAGACGATTTCGAGAACACCGCGTACTCCACTCCTTTACAAATCGGCATAGATACGGTCTATGATAAAAAAACGAAAAAAATAACGCGGGACCCTGCTTTTGAATCCCCAAATCCGCCGGACGGCCGGATTTTTGAACGATGCTTTGCCTTACAGACAAATATTGACGCCGTGTGCTCATCGCTTTCGGTTTCGCCCTTAAAATTCCATACCGGGATATTAAACAGGGACAGCGACACGTCCCTGCTTGATAAAATGCAGGAATCGGACCTTGTAACAAACAGTTCCCTGTATAAAAAAAGTACGGGGAAAAACATCAAAAAAGGAATAGGCATGGCATACTTCGGGCCTGAAGCGGTAAAAGAGGATGAGGGTCATAAAAATATATCAGCCGAAATTACAATTACGGATAAGAGGAAATATGAACTTAAAATATCCATGCCCGAAAGCGGGTACGACATGTCAACAATGCTTGCCCAGGTGATTGCCGAGGAAATCGAGTGCCCTATAGGCAGCGTTTCCGTTTTGTGCGGGCAATCCGATTATCCCAATCCCGTGCGTTTCAGTTCCGCAAGCATACCCGGCCTTGTGGCGGTTACAAGAAATGCCGCTATTGATATAAAAAACAGGCTGATCGGGAAAGGACTTGAACCTGAGTCGGTTAAGAGACCGTCGAGTATTCCCGGAAATCTTTTGAATGTTACGGGCAGGGGGTATCCCGAACAGGCGTCAGCCGAGGAGTATGCGGCCACGGGATGTATCGCCCTTGTTGAGGTTGATACAAGATACTGCACGGTAAAAATACCTAAAATAGAAAATTACCTTTACGCCGGAAAGGTAATCAATCCCCTTTCCTTTGAGGGCTTGTGCGTAAGCGGAACCCTTAACGCCCTTGATCATGTTTTCGAGCTCGACGAAAAACCCGGGGTGACAGATATAAGAAACATTTTTGTCGAATCCAATACGAAAAACCTGTCATACGGATTAAAAAACTTCCGGAACATGTTCGGTATCAGCACGGCCCCGGCAATATGCAACGCTATTAACGACGCGACAGGATTAAGAATTTCGTCACTGCCGTTTGACAGTGAAAAACTATATTCGCACATTTACGGAGACAGGCAATGAAAGAGATGTTTAACATTACGGTCAAGGTAAACGGCACCGTAAGAAACCTGGACGTGACCTGTGAGGAAAAGCTTTGCGACACCATAAGGGAGAAACTGCATCTTACGGGCACAAAAAAATCCTGCGGCAAGGGCGTTTGCGGTTCGTGTACCGTGCTACTGGACGGCATTCCGGTAAATTCCTGCTCTATTTATTCATGGCAGGTAAACAACAGGGATATAGTAACTATAGAAGCGCTTTCGTCAGCGGATGAAATGAACAACACGCAAAAGGCTTTTGTTGAAAGCGGGGCCGTAAGATGCGGCTACTGCTCCCCTGCCATGGTGATGTCCTTTTTCGGGGCTTCGGGGAAAAGACCGGAGGAAAACGACGTGGAATGCGACTGCGGTTGTTACAGGCAGGTTAATTTATGAACACGGTTTGCGTAAGGGCCGAAAAGATCACGGACATAGCCTCAGCTCTTTCCAGGCATTACCTTAAAATTATAGCCGGAGGCTGCACGATTGTTCCCATCACTGATCCCCTTACCGGAAAGTACGGAAAAAAGTACGACGGGTTTATTGACATATCAGGCTGCCGGGAACTGGATTACCAGTTTTTAGACGGAAACATAATACGTATCGGCGCCACAACACCGGTTTCGGGCATTCTTAACTCCGCCGTGATAAGGACGCATGCTCCGCTTTTGATCGAGTCCTGCCTTAAGCTTGCCGGCACGCAGGTACGCAACAGGGCCACTACGGGCGGGCACGTAGTATCGCAACCCAACGGCGACCTTTTTAACGCCCTCCTTTGCATGGACGCCCTTGTGTCGGTAAAAAATTACTCGCTGCACTCCAGGACGGTTAATATAAACGACATACACAACGCAAACGGGGAGCCTGTATTGTCAGACGACGAATTCGTCTGCGAACTGGCCATACCCATACAAAAGGGCGACGGCAAATTTATCAAGTTCCGCAATAAAAGCTGCGGAACGATCAACATGTCAAGGGTATCGTCGAGATACTGCATAGGCGGTATATCCGGAAAGGCAAGAATATTTTCAAAGGCAGGCGAGGTCACAAAAGGGCTGCCGGCTTTTAAGGCCCACATAATAAAGATGATGTACCAGGACGTCAATGCCTGAATATATATTCAATTCCAATTCTTCTTCAAGATTGCCTTTTTTTTAAACAACAACTTAAAGTATTTTGAAATTAACCTCCGGTTTTTAGTCCTTGTAAGTTTCGATTTATCTTGCGGCAAGAACTCGCGCATCCTGCGCTCAAACAACTTACCGCATCCCTTCGGGAACGATAACTCTCAACAACAAGGACTATAAAAACCTACTGATATTTCAAAATACTTTAAGTTGTTTCAACATTTAAAGGCAATCTTGAAGAAAAATTGGTATCAATTCCTTCCTGCCAGGAAATACATGATTCGAAATTACCCGATATATTCGAACCGTTGTCAACTGTAAACATTTATCCGTACAGATTATCATGCAGCTACTTCACGGACGTTAACCCATCTGGACATACCGATTTCTATATCCAAATCCTCCCATCCTATCGCACAGCCATCATAAAGAACCTGTATATTTTTAAAATTACTCTTTGTCACCCCTTTAAAAAGCGGCTTTTCGAGATCTTCTGTTCCGCAGATTGTATCATTTTTATACTTTTTAAGAATATTTGCTTTTACTCTCGGATAAGCCCTTTTTATTGCAGGAATATCACCTAAAAACCAAGCTTCTCCCTCTTCTATGGCAAAACAAAAACACGTTTTAGGTTTGGGCCTACAGCTATTAAGAATTTTATTCAAGCTACTTTTAAATTCAATTAAACACTTATCATCAAGATCACACACTACAACAAGAGCAGCGGGATAATTTGAACCATAACTGGAGAATGCCTTACCGTAACCTCTTAACAATCTGGGAAGCTTGTTAAGAAGTGCGTCAGTACGTATATTTTTAGTATCTTTAACTTTAGTTGGAAGAGTGCCAATACCTTTATGAGGAATTACACGAAAAGTATGTCCACTATCCATTATTTTAGGGAAAAGAATTTCCAACATTCTTTTTTCTGACTGATCTTCAACCAATATTTCAAAATGCATTTAATTTCTCGCATCCAAATAATCGCTGTACCAAAGGCTGCCCAAAGGCAATCCCTGTTCTACCATGCTTTTTACAATAATATCATCACTAGCTCGTCTAACAGTTGAAAAGCCATTTTCATCCTTTTCAATCACCCACACCTCTTCAGGGGATAAAGCATTTACAAGGTAGGGTTGATGTGTTGTGATAAAAACCTGAGAGCCATTTTTATGGCTGGTTGCATGTTCTCTAAATTCATCAGCTAAAGCCTCCAATAGTTTGTGATACAATCCATTTTCAGGTTCCTCAATACACAAAAAGGGCGGTGGAGAAGGATCTTCAAGTAAAAGTAAATAGGCAAAAATTTTTAATGTCCCGTCAGACATTTGTTGGGCATAAAAAGGATCTTTAAATCCTTTATCATTAAAACGGAGCAACAATCTACCATCCTGCGTCTTCTCAGTCTCAATTTTATTAATTCCAGGAATTTTTTTTCGAAATACGATTTAAAACTAACTGAAACTGTTTGGGAT
>JAFGOL010000157.1 GCA_016926495.1 Oligoflexia bacterium | reverse complement strand
GATGAAACAGTTGTCGGGTGGAACCACTGGAAAATCCATTCGAAGCTAAAGTGTTACCTATGTCATCGGAATAAACTGTAACCTATGTGACCAGAATGAACCCCTCGAACATGGAGCCCAGAACGGGACTTGAACCCGTGACCTCTTCCTTACCAAGGAAGTGCTCTACCACCTGAGCTATCTGGGCCTTTTCGGCTTCCGCGTCTTGTGAAGAATTTCAAATTGGGGCGTCTGCCGGTTGATAATGTGTGAGTATCAATAGCAAAAGTACTTTTGGATGTAAATAACAAATATTTTTCCCTTGTGAACCGTTTAAAATGGCTCAAAAAAATTAGTTTGACAAATTATGAAATTAAACTAAAAGATAAATTGATTTTAATCATCCTAAAATAATTTTATACCAAATTCGGGAGGAAGTAATGGCTAAGCAGAAGTTTGAGCGAACAAAGCCGCATGTAAACATAGGAACGATAGGTCACGTGGACCATGGCAAGACTACGCTGACAGCGGCGATAACAAAGATATTGGCGGCCAAGGGAATGGCTCAGTATACATCGTTTGACCAGATAGATAATGCCCCTGAGGAAAAGGAAAGGGGTATAACGATAGCGACAGCGCATGTGGAATACCAGACGGATAACCGTCACTATGCGCACGTTGATTGTCCCGGGCATGCTGACTATATCAAGAACATGATAACCGGTGCTGCTCAGATGGACGGAGCAATTCTAGTGGTAAGCGCGGTAGACGGTCCGATGCCCCAGACGAGGGAGCATATACTTTTGGCGCGTCAGGTGGGAGTACCCGCGATGGTGGTATTTTTGAATAAGTGCGACATGGTGGATGATCCCGAGCTATTGGAGCTTGTAGAGTTGGAGTTGAGGGAGCTTTTGACGAAGTACGAATTCCCCGGGGATGATATTCCTATAGTCAAGGGCAGTGCGTTAAAGGCGCTTGACGGAGATGCTGAGTACGAGAAGACGATTCTTGAATTGATGGCAGCCGTAGACAGTTATATACCGACGCCAGAAAGGGACAAGGACAAGCCGTTTTTGATGCCGATAGAGGACGTATTTTCGATATCGGGCAGAGGTACTGTGGTAACGGGCAGGGTAGAGCGCGGTCAGATCAAGGTTGGCGAGACGGTTGAGATAGTAGGAATAAGCGATACAAAGAACACGGTATGTACGGGAGTAGAGATGTTCCGTAAGTTACTGGATTACGGAGAGGCGGGAGATAATATAGGTTGCCTTTTAAGGGGCACTAAGAGGGAAGAAGTGGAAAGGGGCCAGGTACTGGCCAAACCCGGGAGTATAACGCCGCACACCAGGTTCAAGGCGCAGGTATATGTGCTTAGCAAGGAAGAAGGCGGCAGGCACACACCGTTTTTTACGGGTTACCGTCCACAGTTTTACTTCAGGACGACGGATGTTACCGGTGTTGCGACCCTTCCGTCCGGAGTAGAGATGGTAATGCCCGGAGACAACGTGCAGATGGAAGTAGAGCTTATTTGCCCGATTGCCATGGAGAAGGAACTGAGGTTCGCGATAAGGGAAGGCGGCAGAACGGTTGGCGCGGGTGTTGTGAGCGAAATAATAAAATAGTTGCATTATCTGTCAGAAATTGGTATAGCAACATTTCTTTATGCGGGAGCAGTGGATTAAACGCCATTTGCTCCTGAAAATTAACAGGAGGCAGTAAGGTGAGGAATATAATTCATCTTGAATGTAGCGGCTGCAAGCGTAAAAATTATGTTACTGACAAGAATAAGCAAAAAACACCTGACAAGATAAAGATTAAAAAGTTTTGCCGTTTTTGCAGAAAACATACGGAGCATAAGGAAACGAAATAACTATGGGGAGGTCAGTAGCTCGAACGGTTAGAGCACCGGTCTCCAAAACCGGGGGTTGTGGGTTCGAATCCCTCCTGGCCTGCCATGAGGTACTAAATGGATAATACAAAAAAGATCTTATCGCTGGTTTTTCTGGTATGCGCGGCGCTTGTGTGGTTTTTAAGCACGCGGCTCCTGTTTTACGTATCGGGATATTTCCAGTTGATGGAGGGGTACTCATGGTCGCTTTTAGTCAACAGGATAGTCCCTGTAATACTCGGCATCATCACGTATGTGGTTTTATACAGGATAACAAAGATAAAGGAATACGCTGTTGAGGTAATTAACGAGGTCAAAAAGGTTGTGTGGCCCGGCAAAAAAGAAACGTGGGGCGCGACCGTGGTGGTAATTATAGCGGTAATAGTATCCGGTATTGTATTGGGTATTTTTGACTGGGTCTCTTCGTCGTTATTGAGACTTATTTTAAAATAGATGACAAATATTTTGGATGGGAACTATGAAAAAGGAAGATATTGAAAACACTCAGATCGATGCTGAAGGCGAAGATCTTCTCGCTGATAAATCCGCGTTGCCCGGAATGATAGCAGAAGGCGCGAAACTGATGGATGTTGAAGGCGAAGAAGATGCTGAAGCAGCGGCACAGGGCCGGGAAAATGAAAAAACCGCCGAAGCCGAAGCCTCGGAATCCGAAGTGCCGGTTATAAACGTATTTTCATCCAATCCCGATATGAAATGGTACATAGTGTATGTAAGGACCGGCCAGGAGCAGAAGGCCAAGGAGCAGCTTGAACAGAGGATCAAGCTTGCGGGCAGGTACCAGGATTTCGGACATGTTCTTGTACCCACCGAGAGTGTTGTTGAGCTTAACAAGGGCAAAAAACGCACGTCAAAAAGAAAATTTTTTCCGGGTTATATGCTGGTGCAGATGGTAATGAACGAGGATACATGGCATTTTGTTAAAGCCGCTTCCAGAATAGTCGGCTTTGTCGGCGGCAACACAACGCCGCCCAGCGTGCCTGAATCAGAGGTTGTAAAGATAACGTCCCAGGAAAGGGAAGGTTCCGCGAAGCCGACGCCCAAGGTTGTGTACGAGGAAGGCGAAACAGTAAGGGTAATAGAAGGGCCTTTTACAAACTTTACCGGAATAGTGGAAGAGGTAAGGCCCGAAAAAGCGAAATTAAGGGTATTGGTATCAATATTCGGCAGATCAACTCCTGTTGAACTTGAGTTCATGCAGGTTGAAAAGATGTAATTAAGGGAGTTACTAAGATGGCAAAAAAAGTAGTTGGAATGATAAAATTACAGATTCCCGCCGGAGCCGCGACTCCGTCGCCTCCTGTCGGACCCGCGTTAGGCCAGCACGGCGTAAACATAATGGAATTCTGCAAGAGGTTTAACGCTGAAACCCAGGACCAGAAGGGAATGATCATTCCGGTTGTTATTACCGTATACGCGGACAGGTCTTTTTCTTTTATAAAGAAAACGCCGCCGGCATCAATACTGCTTCTCAAGGAAGCCGGAATTGAGAAGGGCTCAAGCATACCTCACAAGGACAAGGTCGGAAAGGTAAGCAAGGCCCAGGTTAAAAAGATCGCCGAGATCAAAAAGCCTGACCTCAACGCGAACGATGTTGAAGCCGCCATGAAGATCATCGAAGGCACCGCAAGGAGCATGGGGCTGGAAGTTATATAATTCATAGTTGATCCGGGAGACTTTTTAAGGTCGCGATACCGGAAAGGAGAGATCATGAAGCACGGAAAAAAGTACAGGGACGCTTACTCAAAAGTCGACAGGCTGAAAAATTACGAGGTGGACGAGGCGCTCAACCTTCTTCAGACGCTCAAGTTTTCAAAGTTTGACGAGTCTGTTGATGTTTCGGTTAACCTCGGCGTTGATCCCAAGTACGCCGACCAGATGCTCAGGGGAGCCATCGTTCTTCCTCACGGCACGGGCAGAAAAAGCAGGATACTTGTTTTCGCAAAGGGCGACAAGGCATCCGAGGCGGAGGCTGCGGGCGCGGATTATGTCGGCGCCGAGGATTACGTTGAAAAGATCCAGGGCGGATGGCTTGAATTTGATTCCGTTATCGCAACGCCTGATATGATGAAGGTGATTTCCAAGCTCGGAAAGATCCTCGGTACAAGGGGCATGATGCCTAACCCCAAGGTGGGTACCGTAACAATCGAAGTGGGTAGGGCGGTAAAGGAACACAAGGCAGGCAGGGTTGAGTACAGGACCGAAAAAAACGGTATCATTCATGCCAGTATAGGCAGGGTAAGTTTTGAAAAGGCAAAGCTTGTTGATAACTTTAAGGCATTCGTAGCAGAGATGGTAAGGATCAAACCTTCGTCGGCAAAGGGCGTGTATCTTAGGGGTATTACGTTGTCCACAACAATGGGACCGGGCGTCAAGGTTGATACCGCGAATGCCCAGGCCTTATTGAAGTAAAAACTGCTTGCTTTTATGGTAAATGGAGATATAACAGTGCGGTCTTTGG
>JAFGOL010000156.1 GCA_016926495.1 Oligoflexia bacterium | reverse complement strand
AAATTTAACATATTAAATAAGGGGTGTCAATGGAGGGAGTAAATTGCAGGAGTAAATGGAATAGTGACTGAGAGACCAAGAGACTGAGAGACTGAGAGACTGAGCAAAGACGGTTTTACTTGGTCTCTTAGTCTCTTGGTCTCTTAGTCTCTATTCATATTTTCTCCAGCCCCGCATGATTCGCGGACAGCACCTTTTTCCCGTGCTTTTTGAAAACAACAGTCAGTTTGAAATCATCCCCGTGCGGCTCTATCTTCATTATCTGCCCCTGGCCCATGACCTTGTGCTTTACCTTCTGCCCGGGCTTGTATGTGGGCGCGACATCTACCGGCATGTCAAACTCGGGTTCCATGTCCTGAAGCGTATCCTCGATCGTGCCTTTTAAATACTTTTCCTCGACCGTCTTTACCGGCATCCTGCCCCTGTGTTCGAGCAGTTCCGGCGGTATCTCGTTCATATAAGGTGAAATTTTAGTGATTCTTTTTGTTCCTGTCTGCCTGCGTGATGCGGCTGATAATAAAAACAGTTTTTTTCTCGCCCGGGTTATAGCTACGTAGGCAAGCCTGCGTTCTTCTTCCAGCCCGCCCGGTTCATCCTTGCAATTCTTGTGCGGAAACAGTCCTTCTTCCATTCCGGCGATAAAAACGACGTCAAACTCCAGCCCCTTGGCGCTGTGCACGGTCATCAGAGTGACAGCGTCCGCTTTCTCGTCCATTTTATCCACGCTTGATAATAGTGCAACCTGATTCAAATAATCCTCAAGGGAGGCTTTCTCGTTGCTTTCTTCAAACTCCGAAATGGCCGATTCAAATTCCTCTATATTTTCGACTCTCTCCCTGGATTTTGGCGAAGCGTCGCTTTTCCAGTAATCCTTGTACCCGGTGCGGTTCACTATTTCCCTGACTAAATCCCGTAATTTCATATTTTCCTTGTTTTCCGACAGGTTCTTAAAAAAAGCCGCAAACTTTTTTAACGTATTTTTAGTGCTGTCTTTTACCCCGGTTACGTTATCTGCCGCAAGGAGCCCGTCAATGAAACTTAAATTGGCGTTCATGGCGTTTTCTTCAACCTTATCTATGGACGCGTCGCCTATTCCCCTGGGCGGGACGTTGATTATACGCTTGAAGCTGATTATATCCTGCGGATTTGAGACAACGCGCAGGTATGCCAGCAAATCTTTTATCTCCATCCTGCCGTAGAATGAAAGGCCGCCTATCAACTTATACGGTATGCCGCCCCTCCTGAATCTATCCTCTATTACGCGCGATTGAGCGTTCGTCCTGTAAAAGACAGCCATCTGCCGAAGCTGTGTTTCCGTGCCTCTCTGCAGCCTGTCCACTTCCTTTAGTATCGCTTCAGACTCGGCTATTTCATCGTCGGTATAATAAAAAATTATTTTTTCGCCTTCGTTGTTTTCCGTCCACAATTCCTTTGCTTTTCTATTCGTATTATTTCTAATTACATTGTGGGCGGCTTTTAGGATGATTTTTGTTGAACGATAATTCTGTTCAAGCCGGATCACCCTGGCGTCCTTATAATCATCCTCGAATTCGAGTATGTTCGTGATGTCCGCGCCGCGAAACTTGTATATACTCTGATCATCATCACCTACCACGCATATGTTCCTGTGCTTTTTTGCCAGAAGTGTAATGAGCTCATACTGTGAATTATTTATGTCCTGGTACTCGTCGATCAGTATATACCTGAATTTTTCCCGGTACATTTCAAGCATGTCATTTCGCGACTTTAACAGTTCAACAGGCAGTTTTATCAGGTCATCAAAATCCATGGCGTTGTTGCGTTTCATTTTTTCTTCATAGACAACATAAATTCTAGCCACTATTTTATTATTGTAGTCCTGCGCCATCTCCATATATTGCCTGGGGTTTAAAAGCTGGTTCTTTATGTCTGATATATACCTGATTATCTGGTAGGGTTTCATTTCTTTTTCGTTTACCTTGGCCTGGTGCATGCATTCCTTTACAAGCCGCTCCCTGTCATCCTCATCATATATCGAAAAGCCCTTTGTATACCCGAGCTTTTCGGCATGAGCCCTGAGTATCCTGCATCCCAGCGAATGAAACGTGCTCATCCATATGTTATCCGCGGGCTTGCCGACCACATGCCGTATCCTGCTCTTCATTTCGCCGGCGGCCTTGTTGGTGAAGGTGACCGCAAGTATGTTGGCAGGCGCCACTCCGTGTTCGGAAATGAGGTTCGCTATCCTGTATGTGATAACGCGCGTCTTGCCGCTGCCCGCGCCCGCGAGTATCAGCAGGGGCCCGTCCTTGTGGCATACGGCTTCGTATTGTTCCTTGTTGAGAAGTTCCTTGAGGTTCAAAACAGTCTCCTTGATGTGATAAATCGGCTTAAAGGATTATATAAGCAAAAAAATATTTGTCAATGCAAGGTTTGTATTTTTTAATAATGCCAATGATCAATAAACTTGTACAGACAGAGCTTGCCCCGTAAATAAAATTCTACGGGGCTTGCTCTGTCTCAGTTATTGCGAGACACAATTTTACTCACTATTTGTTCTGTTTCTTTATTTTTTTACCCATTCATTAAAACCAATGCGTGTTCCACAATTAGGACAAAAACACATGTCAGCCCTGCTAATTTTTCCACATTTAGAACATCTAACTATTCGATTAGCAAATACAAACTTACACTTCTCGTTATTATTGTACCAATTCATTAATGATTGGACATTTTGACCAGTTAATTGCTTGACACCAGCGCGTAAATATTGCCGTTTGGTAATTCGATTTTCCTCAGATGCGCCGGTATTATCCCCAAATCCCGGCAGTTATGCCTCCGACAGCGTCAATTCCGCAGACCCTAACATTCATCCCGTTGTATGTCTTTTCATATGGCTCCGTCGTGTCGTGTGTTATCAGGTAGTTCTCTCCGTTGGGGTGGTTTTTCCGGAATACAGCCAGGTTTTTCCCGTTGAAAGCAGCAGCCTGCCATTTCACTTCAATCGCCGCCGGCTTTTTTGCATCCCTGTACAGTACAAAATCAATTTCATGCCCGTCTTTGTCCCGCCAGTAAAAAATTTTCCTTGCCTGCAGATTTGCGGCTATTTCATTTGCTGTAAAATGCTCCCACATAATGCCGTAATCCTCTGCGCGAAGCCTGTCCCATCCCTTAAAGAAGGCGGCAAAACCGGTGTCAAAGGCGTATATTTTTGGCGCCGCTGTAATTTCCCTCGGGTTGGCTCCTGAAAACGGCCTGATCCTTTGTATGACCGATGTTTCCTCCAGTATGGCCAGGTAATGCTTTATGGTTGCCCTGGAGACCTCGCATTTAACTGAATAGCTTGTAGCGTCAAAAATACCGCCGCTGTTTTGGAATAAAAGTTCCACGAACATGATATAAGCGTCCTTTTTTTCCACGCCAAAAACACCGGTTACATCCCTGGCCCAGTACGATTCAACCCACTCATTATAATCCTTCGGCGAAACCCCGGACGCGGACATAAAATATGGAAGCCCTCCTCTTAACAGCCTGTCGTCAAGGCTGACCCCGAATTCCATAATATCCCTGGATACCGCTGGTGTAAGATGCAGGTTTTGTTTTCTTCCGGTCAGGGTATCCTTAAATTTCCTGTTCGTCTCGAGAGTCGAGGACCCGGTGGCAATGATGCGGGTTTTTGGGTAATGATCCGCGGCTATTTTCAGGAGTTCTGAGGGGTTTTTTAACCGGTGAATCTCGTCCAAAGCCAGTGTTTTTCCGGATACAGTTTTCAAAAATGACTCGTCTTCTACGCGTCTCCTGATTTCAGGTATTTCGCAGTCAAAATAAAGGACATCCGGCACGCTTTTGCACAGAAATGTCTTTCCGGCCCTTCTGACGCCGTAAAGCCAGATAATGCTGTGTTTTTTGAATAAGTCCTGTATTTTATTCAGCCAAAACGTTCTCTTTATCATCGTAACCTAATTGTACAAATAGTCGGACTTTTTGTCAAGTTAATTAATGCCCTTTTTTAATTAGCTAATTTTACTGATTTTTGTATCTCCCCGAGGTCGTTCGTGTTGAGCGACCTCTTGCCGCTGTCCATCTTCCTCGACATCCTCGATAAAAACGTGCCTGCCCCGATCTCAACAAAGGTGTTTACGGCGTTTTTCAGCATTGTCTCAAGGCATCGATCGATACGCGCGGGCTTGAAAATATAATCAATGAATTTTTCCTTTATTTCCTGAACGTTCTCATAATAATTCCCCGTGGTCTGGCAAAGCAGCCGGTTGACGGGCTTATCCATGGGGATTTTTTTGAATTCTTCCTTCAGTTTTTCCGCTATCGGAGAAAGCAGCGGCATGCACGCGAATTCCTCGTTGGGCAGCTCTATGACCGCAGCGCCCATTTTCTTAAAAACTTCCTTTAACGCGTCCTTTGCCTTTGTCTCGCACACCACAATGCTGCTTTCCTTGCCGTTATACGAGACAATGTCAGCCTTTATTTTCCCCTTTAGCTCGGAAATTACCTGCTCCACTTTCCCGACCTGCAGGGTATTGACAAGAAGATGGAAAAAGAAGCCCCTTCCCACTTCGTCGAGTATAAGCTGCCTTTTTTTGAACAAAAAATCAATCGCATCGTCAAATGATATGGCCTGGCTGCAGGCAAGCGCCATAAGCTCGCCTGATTTATACCCCATTATCTGCTCCGGGCTGACCTTGTAATCCCTTAACAGGTCAAACACACCCCGCTGGTAAACGGCGTTGATTATTATGCCGTTTTCTTCCTTTGCCAGCTCGTCTTCCGGCCCGATGAATGAAAGCTTGTTGATGTGGAAATCCTGGTATTTTTTTTCCACTTTGTCGTAATACTGGCGCATTGACCAGGTGGAATCATATATTTTCTTGCCCAGGTTCAGGTATTGATACCCCGCCGCGGTGAACATGTAGCCGATTACAGCCATATAACACCTCATACAGAATGTTGAATGTTGAAAGTTGAATGTTGAGTGTTGGTTGTTCCCGGTTTAACTATAAACCATCAACTTTCAACTTTAAACTTTCCTTATTACCACCACCCCAAAATCCCCGAAAGGCAGGCCGGTTTTTTCCAGAATGTCGTCGACAAAAGGCATAAAATGGCCCAGCTTAATGGGAAGGAAAAGCGTGTATTTCACGCTGATCTCGTAATTATTTTCCAAACCGGCAAGCGCGTTTTTCACCAGTTCAACCATTTCCCTGCCGGAAAAAGGCGCCGCGTCCTTGTATACGGCCCTTCTTTCCTTGACTTTCAGCACATTTGTCAGGGAATTCTTGTTCAGGAAACCTATGCCCACCTTTTTTGACGCAACCCTGAAGGCTTCCTTCACCGCTTTTTCCTTTGCCGAGGAAAAAGCAAGGGTACTCATAAAAACCACGTTTTCAAAAGAACCGTCACCGACCGGCAGCTGCTCGTATGGAGCCATTATTATCTGGTCCTTCCGGATGTTTGATTTCTGCCTCGCGATTTT
>JAFGOL010000155.1 GCA_016926495.1 Oligoflexia bacterium | reverse complement strand
TGAGAAATGATATTGTTTTTTGAAAAAATATTCTCAAAGAGCAGGACAAGAATTACCCATAACAGCAATGAAAAAATATACCACAGGGTTTTGGATATTTTACCGGGCAACGATGAAAAACTGACACCCCATAATATGGCAGTTAGCGGCGAATATTTAAACTTGTCCTGATGTTCCACGTCATAAACGGTTTTATGGGCTACCGCCTTGTTTCCGGCGATATAATATACATCGTAATCGGTGAGGTGCGGCATATTAGCCGGACTCAAAAAAACGACGAGCAGGTAAAGAGAGAGAAAAACAATCCAGATTGTCCTGAAATACCTGTTCCGCCAAATTCCGAACAATATTTTAATCATGCCATATCCCGTCATTATCAAGCAGTGCCTGGTTCATAAAAATATATTTAATGCCGTTATCAAATTCCGTATAAATATCAGTATCCCTGTATTTATCAATAAGATTATTTGCTTCCCGCGGATCCAGCTCAAGATCAAATATATACTCGGCCCCTGTTCTTAAATGCCTCACATATTTAAGGGGATACCTAATAACAGAAAGAAATATTCCGTTATAGGGCTGCACAAGATAAACAGGGTGCTTTTTATTTACGTCTTCAAGTATTGACACGCCCTGAAAGTGCGATCTTTCCGGTCTCACGCCTATCAGGTCCAGCAATGTAGGGGCTATGTCCATCTGGGAATAAACAGCGTTCTGAATTTTCCGGGGCTGTATATGGTTTTCCCACAACAGGATAAAAGGTATTCTGAAAAATTCGTCATAAAAACTTATCTCGTTGTGATAAAAGCCGTGCTCCCCCATCGGGAAACTGTGATCCCCCAGTACTATAACGATACTGTTATCCAGGTACTGCCTTTTTTTCAGTTCTTTAAAAAAGGTTTTAAGGTACCTGTCCGCGAGAAACATCGTGTTTGAATAGGCTTCTTTCATGTTGCGCGGAGCTTTGTAAAGATGCCTTTGCTTTTCGGGAACAAAATCAAACTTCATATGATTGGTAACCGTTGCGAGGGCGGCGAAAACGGGTTTTTTACCTTTCTTTTTTATATAAGTTTCGTCAAGGTAATCAAAAAATCTTTCGTAAAAAATATTATCGTGCACCCCCCACCCCATGCTGTGAACAAGGTCACTGCTCCTGAGGTACGGAGTTATTGACGACACAATATCAAACCCGTGATTAGTCAGATAATTATGAGTGTTATCAAAGTGTATGTCCGAATTTGACTTGAAATAAACGGTGTTATAGCCCAGGTCCCTTAAAACATCAGGCAGCAGCCTCACTCTGACATTCACGTAATTCTTGTATATCTTCCCCCTGAAGCTGGGGACGAGTGAGGCAAACGTCGCTATATGCCCCCTGCATGTCTGTATGGAGTTTCCGTAAAATTTTTCAACGTACAGGCCCTTGTTTTTAAGTGAATTAAAAAACGGGGTGACTTCCCGCCCGTCGGGAGTTCTGTAATCAACAAACTTTCCGTTATTGGATTCCATAAAGATAATAAAAATATTGGGCAAATTGCCGTTATCAGAATACATCGCCGTCTGTTTTTTTATGAAAGGATACTCTCCCGGGGCATACCCCGATGCGGATATATACGAATTGTCGAAATGGTACTCAAAGGCTGTTTTGAAAAAATAGGTTATGTCGTCGTAAGTACCAAGCGGCAATACAATCACGGCAAGGTAAAGGAAAAGTGACACGCCGGTTTTTGCCGCGAGACGTCCCCGCTCCCTGTACCTTGAAATTATCCTGTGGGTGAATTCCAGAACGACGAGGAGTAAAACAACAAAAATCGCAACATGCATACCCGATTTGTCAACAGACTTTATCAGCACGTCAAGGGCATTGCCCGAAAAGGCTTCTCCGAAGTTGCCGGACACTATTTCGTAACCCACGGGGCTGGCGGTAACGTAGTGATAGGAAAGCATGTATTGAAAAATAAAAACGGCTGATATACCCGCCGCAACATGCAAAACCCTGTATCCGGAAGTTGCGGACGCCAGTAACCGGACAAACAAATTCAGCGTTATAAAACTGTATACCAGCAAAATTACGCTGCCAAAACTGAAATCAAGGGTCATGGCGCCTGACTTATAAAAATAAAAAAGAATAAAATAAAGTAACTGTATAACCGAAAAAACTATGTCTAACGTTCCAAACCGGAGCGGCAAATATTTTTTCAAGGCAGGTTCTCCCGATCCCGGCCCAAAAGTATTTCAAGTGCTTCATTCGCCTGCATGCACGCGACCATCCACACCCTCGGAGCCATAAGGCCGGCCTTTTCCGGCAGGGAATCCCGGCTGTGGTCCCCGCAAATAACAAGTCTGCCTTTTCTTACAGCCTTGATATCGTCCGTCTTTCCGTAACCGCCGATGCCTGAAGCAGCTACAATCCATTTTCCGTTCCTGCTGCCAAGCCACGTGTCTATAAGAAGAGATTTGGTCTCCGCCCTATCAACAGCTTCTATAAGAAGCTCAGTTTCACCGAAGATTTCCATTATATTGCTTTTATCCAGCACTACCTTGTGAGTACAGATATGAACATCAGGATTAATAGCAGTTAAATTA
>JAFGOL010000154.1 GCA_016926495.1 Oligoflexia bacterium | reverse complement strand
GCAAATGCGAAATTCCTGCCCGCCTTTTCTTCCTGTTTTATTTCCTTTAATCCCAGCCAGCCTGCCGCTATCGCCGCAACGGCCTTTTCGATCCCGAACAAATTCAAAAAACACAAAAATCCCAAAACAAGGCTGAAAACCGCGATCTTACTCTTTGTTCCCATTTTTGACCCCTTTGTTCCTGCATTTTTGTTCCACGCCCGCTTCGCCGCAGCAGGAACACATATTCTCGCTGCATGCCCCGCAAAACTTCGCGAAAGCAGCCGGTGAGAAAGCACTTCCCGCATAACAGGCCGCTATCATTTTTACAGCCATATCTAGGGCTTCGGTTTTCATCCCGTCATTTTCCGAAGCATATATAAAAGGCGCGGCGGCAAAAAACACGGATACAAAAAGGACAAGCACTGCCAGCGCCACAGGCACAGGCAAAAACTTTAAAAGACTAAACACCCTTGTCTTTTCGGCTTTTTGGCCTATTTTCTCGTTCAATTTTGCCGTAAATTCCGGCGGACAGGCGGCCGTTCCCGTCGCCCTGATCATTGAATCAAGATTTCTTATGCCTTCAGCCTCAACCCTGCATTCCGCGCATGAAACAAGGTGATTAATAACCTCTTTTTTAACGCTTTCATTAAGCTCATTATCAATATAAGCCCCGATTTTTTTTCTTATTTTCTCATGTTTCATAGTATTTTCCCGCTTTCATATTTTTTTGACTTCATATGATTAAACGTATGCCGCGATAAAAACTTGCGGTATTTTTTTGCCGTTATGATATTTTTTTAAGGCGGTTTCTTATGGCCTGCCTCGCCCTGAACAGGAGCGACTCCACGGAAGCGACAGACACGCCGATTATTGAGGCTATTTCCGAATATGGCCTGTCTTCGTATATCTTAAGTATAACCGCCGCCCTCTGGTTTTCCGGCAATGACAACAGGGCTTCGCGCACTTCCTCATTTTTTTCTTTTTCTTCGAGCGCATCACCGGTATTTTCGCCCGCCGCGGCGTGCTTTTCCGCGCCAGCTTCCGGGTCGTCAATGCTCGCTGTTTTTCTGCTGTCCCTGTTTTTTCTGAGCCAATCTACTGAGACATTCGACGCTATCCTGTACAGCCAGGTGGTAAATTTTGCCGAAGGGTAGTATGCGGGGGCGGCATTATAAACCCTGATAAACACCTCCTGCGCTATATCTTCGGCGTCTTCCCTGCTGCCGGTAAAACGCCATGCGTAATTTATCATGCGTTTGCCAAATTTTTTAATCAGCTTGTCAAAAGCATTCCTGTTTCCGGCCTTTAATTCAAGCATCAATTCAATATCTTCATCCATATTTCATCTCCGGTTTTAACCACATACATAATATATCACAAAAATGGTAGTAAATCAATGGTTTTCTATCCTGTTTTATATAAAGATATTTTGGGCCGGTATATTAGATTTCGAACTTGTCCGATTCTTCCTTAAGTTTCCTTGAAATATCCGCCAACTCGGCCACGCACGCGTTCATTTCCTGCATGGCGCCGGACTGTTCCTCGGCAGCAGCGGCGGACTCCTCGGACGACGCAGCGATCTCTTCCGAAGTGGCTGCTATATTATTCATGTTGTCCGCGGTCTTGTCCACGTATTTTTCTATATCGGAAAATATGGACCCTGTCTCATTTGTGATAGCCGCGCTTTCCCTTATGCTCTCGCTTTCCCTGCTTACCATTTCTATGGCCCCTGCCATGTCCTGCCTTACTTCCTTTACCTGCTGGCTGATCTTTACAGCCTGCTCGGTCGAAAGGTCAGACAGCTTCCTTATTTCCTCGGCCACTATGACAAAACCGCGGCCAGCCTCGCCCGCTCGCGCGGCCTCTATAGCCGCGTTAAAAGACAGCAGCTTGGTCTCGTCGGCGATGCCTTTTATTACTATCGCAAGCTTTTTAATCTCCTCGGAATGCTGGGCCAGTTTTTCCATGCGCTTTGTGGAAACCGTTATTTCCTCGTTAAGCATGTTCATCTTTTCCAGGAGTTTTGACATGTGCTCGCCGCCCTTTTTAGCGGCTTCCCTTGCCAGTGTGCTTGTTTCAGCCGCTGTCTGCGAGTTCTTCGCCGCTTCTGCGGTGGCGGTTGAAATGGCGCCTATGGTCCCGGCAAGCTGCGCGATGGTTCCCTGGCTCTGGTCTGATATCTGTTTTAAAAGTTCCGATGAGGATGCCACAATATCGGCGTCATCCTTTATCTCCGAAATAAATTTTTTCATGGAAGAGCCCATTTTTTCAAGCGCCTTGCCGAGCGCGTCATCGTCGGATCTCGCGGTATAATTATTTTTCAGCTTAAGGCTTGCCGCTTCCTTTACGATCCCCGAAATCTCATCTATGTATTCCAGCATGAGGGAAAATGACTTTCCCAAAGAGTCTTTTTCAGACCTTACCCTGAAATTACTGACTGATTTTCCCTTTGCCACAGCTGAAGCTGCGCCCTCAATTTCGCTCATGTAAAGCGACAAATCACGCAGGCTTTCCGTAAGAACCTGGACTTCATCGCCGGAGTTGACAATTTTCATATCGCTTCCGGCTCTGCCTTCGCTCATTTCATAAGCAATTTCAGAGGCTTTTCTGACCGGAATCACGACAAAAAACATGAAATAAAGGAAAAAAGCGGCCGCAGTCACGGCTGATCCTGCCAGGATAAAAAATACGGTACGCCCGGATATTGCTCCGGCGCTCTTTGCAACAGACGACATGTCAAAACCTATTCTGATCGTTCCTGCCCGGCTTTTCCAGTTTTCCAGCGGCATTCTGAGCTCATAGGTTTTTTTCCGGCCCTTTACCGCATAATACCGATAGCCTGACGCTTCAAGCGCTTTTTCCGACACTTCCGGAAGAACAAATCCTTTTCCGCCCGAAGATGCCTTTATTTCGCCGTCAAGAACTATGGCCGCGTAAATTATATCCTTTCCGTCAACCCCGGCCTTAAGCAATGAATTCAAATAATCCCTGGCAGCCGTCCTTTCCCCTTCTTTGCCCCTGTAAAGCCCGACAAGCCGCGGGCCGGACAATTTCATGCAGTATTCAGCGCATTTAACGGCCTTGTTACGGAACTCATTTTCTATCATTTTTCTGAAAGCGGACATTCCGCATGCCCTTATAACCGCAAAAACAGCCAGAACTCCTGTAAAAAAAACAACGGCCACCTTTAAACTTAACGATAACCTGATTTTTTGCAAGATTTTTCCTCTGCCCTTTTATCGGCAAATCGCCCGCGCCGTTATATGATTATATCACTTGTGCTCTTTTTTTCAACAGATAATAGGCAGTAAAGTACGGCGGTTTAAAGCCAATAAATAAAACCGGCGCCGTAAATTCGGCGCCGGTTTTAAATAGAAAAAGGGGCGGCAATAAGGGGGTTTTGGGAGGGGTAATTAGGGGAAGCCGCCCCTTTTTTCTTATACTCTGTACGGCCATTTTACTATTTACGTTTAGATTTTAACTCTAAACTGTGTTTACATGGCCCTTTCAATCATTTTGCTTTTTCTTTTTATCCCGTTTATGACAACTTCCTGCATCAAATTGCAGGCTTCTTCTATTTTTTCATCCGCAAGGGAGTAATAAACGTAATTACCCTGTTTTCTGGCCTTTACCACGCTGTTTTTTACCAGCATGCTCATATGCTGTGATAAGTTTGCCTTGGATATCCCTGTTTCTTTTACCAGCTCGCCTGCGCTCATTTCCTCGTTGCAGAGAAGCTGTATTATCTGCAGCCTGGCCGGGTTTGAGAAGGTCTTATACGCTTCAGACTGCATTTTTATTATATCCTTCATCCCGGCTCCTTTCAGTTTACAAGTTTACAAGTTCCTTAACTATTAAATAGTATAGCCGATGAAACTGTATTTGTCAAGTTTTTATCCGTATTTTTTTTAATTATTTTTTGCCTTATTTTTGCGGTATTTCCGGGCATTTTTTAAAAGAATAGAGGATACGGTTACTTGTTATTCATTCTAAATTGTTTAAAACAGCGGCTGCTTCGCAATATACCTTAGTATATTGCCCGCAGCGTCACAAAGATTTCATCTTTGTGACGCCGCAAGCGCTTCATCCAGGGCTTCCTTTATGTCATCTATATGCTCTATGCCTATCGACAACCTTATCAAGTCCGGCGTAATGCCGGCTTCTTTCTGCTGAGCCTCTGTCAACTGCGAGTGTGTGGTGCTTGCCGAGTGAATGACGAGGCTTTTCGCGTCCCCGACGTTAGCCAGGTTCGAAAAGAGCTTTATATTGTCTATGAACTTTACCGCAGGTTCATAGCCGCCCTTTATTCCAAACACCACCATTCCTCCGAATCCGTTCTTGAACAGCCTTTTTGCCACGGCATTGTCCTGATGGCCGGCAAGCCCGGGGTATTTCACCCAGCTTACAGCAGGGTGATTTTCAAGGAATTTCGCGGCTTCAAGCGCGTTATCCGAATGCCTTTGCACCCTTAAAGCGAGCGTTTCAATTCCCTGCAGGACCTGCCATGAATTATCGGGCG
>JAFGOL010000153.1 GCA_016926495.1 Oligoflexia bacterium | reverse complement strand
TGCCTTATACTACCGCATATTCCGAAGGTGCCGTGTATTTGCTCGGCAGGCATTACCTTTGCCCGGGATTATCATATCAGATTACGCCTCTCGCCGTTTTGTCTTCGCAGATCCTCTTTAACGCCAATGATCCTTCCTTAATGGTTTCAGCTTCCGTTGAATACAACGCAGCCGAAAATGTTTACGTGGATTTAGGATTTTTTACCAGCATTGGCAGAGGTTATTCCGGCGGTACAGCACTTTCCGAGTTCGGAGCATATCCCGATGTATACTATTCCTCGATAAGGTTCTATTTTTAATTTCAGACATGCTTGAGAGCGTCTTTTAACAGGTTGCCGGCCTCGGCCAACTTTGTTTTTTGCTTCTTGAACGAGTTGGTAAGCTCGTACAGCACGGGCTTGCTGTCACTTGAAAATATGTTCGTCATATATAGAAAAGAATTTGACGCTTCCTCGTTCCACCTGGCGAGGTCATCTATAATAGTCAGAAGATTTTTGGAATTTTTTATGTTGCTGGTATATCTTATGACACTGCTTTGCGCGCAAAACGGTATGACCATCAGCAGGTCTTTTTCTATTTCAATATCGCCGTAAATTTTTTCAGTCAGTGTCACATTATCGTTAAAAGCAAAATCTTTTTTTACACTTTCTTCCTTTATCTGCCCCAATTCCTTTACGTACCTGGACAGGAGATCCTTATTCTCGCTGTTAATTGATTCCACAAACTGCGCGACCAGGGGCGCCGTTATTGAATTTATCGCGGTTTCCATTACCTCTTTTGAATTAACCAGTATTTTTATTGCAAGTTTTAACATGTTACTTTGATTGACCATAACTATTTAATAATAACCAAATCTGTGTTAAAAAGGTAGCAATTTATGAAGACGGTCCGCTATTATATAAAGAATGACGAAAAATCGGGAACGCATATTGCCGTAAGCGCGGGACCCGCCGAATTGCAAATTTATATTAAAAAAGGCCTTACCGTATCTGATAAAGAGGCAGCTAACTACGGCAGAAATACAATCTTTATTGACGGGGTGTTTGACGGACCGCCTTTTCTGGACAATGACAAGGCAATGTACTCACTTGACCATCATAAGGATGTTATCAGGGCCTTTACGCTGTCAACCTGTGAACAGGCACTGGTTATGCTCGCAAAAGGATTCTCACTCGGCAATAATAAGTGGAATATTTATATAAACGAGCCTGATCTTGATGCGGTCCTGGCAATCTGGATTTTTTCAAATTATGAAAGAATTATGAACAACATAAATAATGTAGCCCGTTTTGTCCGCGTGGAGGGTATTATAGACGTGCATGGTTTCACCATGTTCAACCTGCTTGGCTACTCCGATGAAACTCTTGCGTACGAAATTGAGAGAATTGAAAAGCTGCTCGAAAAAGAAAACCGGCTCAAGGCGAACGGTCTTTGGAAAAATACCGATTACTTTGAATATACGGCGGACCTGCTGCAAAGGCTTGACGATATGTTCTTCCCGAATCTAAAGGAGCTTACTCCGGATTATACGGATTTATATGAAACAACTATTGAAGGTAATTATCTTATAAAGGCATGCAGGTTCAGAGGAAGCATATACGAGCTGGAAAAGATACTTAAGGAAAAATACGGCAGCAATCTGTTGGTGATCATTATGGAAAAAGAGAAAGGACACTACACGCTGAAAATAGCAAATGACTTCATCAGCGGCAATCTTTTGCCTTTATATGACGAGTTGAACAGGCACGACGCTAAAACCGAAAAGGATAAAAACCAGTGGGGAGGCTCCGATATCATCGGCGGTTCACCCAGGGCCAGCGGCTCAGGCCTTACAACAAAGCAGGTATTTGAAATCACAAAACAGGTCTATAACAAACCTCAATCGTAATACTCAACACCGAGGTGTGTTATCAAATCCTCACCCATAGCGTAACGCAGATTGTTTTTAAGCTTGATCATCTGGATAAAAAGATCATGCTCGGGGTAAAGCTTTTTATCAGCCATAGGGGATTTGAAATAGAATGACAGCCATTCCTGAATACCCTTGTAGCCCGCTCTCTGGGCAAAATCCATGAAGATGACCAGATCAAGAACAATAGGGGCCGCAAGGATAGAGTCCCTGCACAGAAAATCAACCTTGATCTGCATGGGCATTCCCATCCATCCGAAAATATCGATGTTATCCCAGCCTTCCTTGTTATCGCCCCTGGGCGGGTAATAATTGATCCTTACCTTGTGATAAAGGTTCCTGTACAGATCAGGATACAATTCAGGCTGCAGTATGGTATCCAGAACAGAAAGCTTTGAAACTTCCTTTGTCTTGAAACTCTCCGGGTCATCCAATACTTCCCCGTCCCTGTTACCCAGAATATTGGTTGAAAACCAGCCCGAAAGCCCGAGAAGTCTTGCCTTAAAGCCCGGAGCCAGGATAGTTTTCATCAGCGTCTGGCCTGTTTTAAAATCCTTTCCCGAAATGGCAACATTATTTTCAATGGCAAGCTCCTGCATGGCGTCCGTGTCCAGGCATAAATTAGGAGCGCCGTTTGCGTAAGGCACCCTTTTTTTAAGCAACGCGTAAGCGTAAATCTGAGACGGGGCTATATTGGGATCATTATCCTTTAAACCCTGCTCAAAATCCTTTAAAGAGCCGTGTACCTTTGTCTGTTGCCTGTAAACTTCCGTGGAACCGCACCAGACACCGACCAGCCTTGAACAATTATTCTGCTTTTTGAAATTATCAATATCATCCATAAGCTGTTCGGCAAGGTCCATCTTGTTTTTCCCTTTTTTAACATTAGGGCCGTCGATCCTTTTAACGTATTCCCTGTCAAAAACAGCCTTCATGGGCTTTATATTACTCAGAAAACCCGACAGCGGTTGAAGCATGGTATCCGTTAAAACAGCACTCTTACTGGCTGCTTCGTAACAGTTGTCTTCAAAAATATCCCAGCCGCCCATTACCAGATCATTCAGATCCGCAAGGGGAACAAAATCCTTTACCAAAGGCTGCCTGCTGTCGGTCCTTTTACCCAGCCTTATGTGGCCCATCTGGGTCAGGGAACCGATCGGTGGATACAGCCCTTGTCTTATTGCTTCAACACCCGCAATAAAAGTTGTAGCAACAGCCCCTAGTCCCGGAATTAAAACTCCGAGCTTTCCACTGGGTTTTTCGAGGTTTTTTGCATGACCGCTTTTCATAATTATCACTCCGTATTAATTTGATTGTAACAGGTAAAAAAATATAGAGACTTAATAACCCATTATTGAAAAACAAACAAGAAATAATATCATACCGCTAACTAATCCACCCTCCACCGACAATCCTGTCCTCGCGGTAGGCGACAACGGCCTGCCCCGGCGTTATACCGTAAGCGGCTTCCGCCAGTTTCACGGCAAACCTGTCTCCGCCGGTAATCGAAATACTACCCCTTACGGGTGCGGACCTGTACCTTAACTGTATATCGAGGGGGGTTTTTCCGTCAAAACATAACCTGTCGAATATATTAATATTTTCCGCCTCAAACTCTTTTACGAGAAGGTCATCCCTTTCACCCACAATAAGTT
>JAFGOL010000022.1 GCA_016926495.1 Oligoflexia bacterium | reverse complement strand
ACAGGATACGCCTGAACTCAGATACAAAAAAGAACCTTGAAACAAAAAAGACGGCTAATGAATACAGGGCAAGCGCGTACCATACCCTTACGGAATATTCCGGAATAAGCCTGTATGACAAAAACAGTAAAATACCGGTAACTATCATGAGCAGCAACAGCAGGCTTTTCATCCCGGATACCTGCCCGAAAAATATACTTTGACACTAAAAAAAACAAAACCGCAAAAACAGACAATGAAAAAAACGCAGAAGGATAAGTCTATGGAACCTATGAAAAAAGAGGAAATATAACCGCTCAAAAAATAATTATGGATAAGACCGAACAGGACAATATTGATAAATGACGCTATTGCCGGCGGCAGTTCCAGTATACTCAGGGGCAGGGACGACGCGGCAGCCAGAAGAGAAAGTAACAGCAGGGCAAAATAAGAAGAAACGAGAATACCATAGTCGGGAGCGGCAAAAAAAGACAAGAGAAAAGGATAAATCAGCGTGGGTATAAACAGTATCCCGAGCACCAGGATCACGGCGCTTACTTTATCCATAAGAAGCGAAAACTCGTTACGCCCCGAGCACAATAACTCCACCTGGTCCACCCGGTTTTTCCTGTCATTGGACAGTGACGATAAAAGCAGGGGGACGAGTATGATCACAAGGTACGAATAAAAAACGAATAGTTTAGGAAAAATCCCGATATTAATATCAAAGGCAAGCCATCTCTTTATTTCCGCGCCAAACACAAAATCAGGATACATGCCGGTCAATTCAATATATGAGATCAGCAACGAATAGAACCTGTAACCCGTAAGCACAAGAAAAACAGCGAACAGCACAAAAAAAACAGGAGCTGAAACTATCTCTCTGAATGTTCTGTTATACTTCATTGATCCGACCGCCCTCTATATTATAAACCTTGTCCCACTTCAGGTTTCCGATCATCGAAGGATTATCGACAATAACCGTTCTGCCCCTCGTGTACGTATCAACCAGGTGTGAAAACATATCGAAAACAGTACCGTCCTGGCTTTTCAAGGGTTCGTCAACAAGTATATAAACCCCCCTTGAAAATGTTATAGCGAGTTTAAGGCGCATTTTGTAACCGTCCGATAATTCCGAATAGGGACAATTAAAATGCTTTTCAAGATCCAAATCACCGATAATATCGCCCGGGAAAAAAGTCCCTGACCATAACGAAATATAATCACGTACCCTGAGGTTACCGGACAAAACCAGGGATGCCGGCAGATATGAAATCAGGCAACGCAACCTTTGAAGATTTCTGGTGCTTGAATACATATCAACTCCGAAATAAGAGACGGAGCCCGAATGAGGCTGTCTGAAGCCCGAGGCGATATCCATAAAGGTTGATTTTCCGGCGCCGTTTTTTCCGGTTATCAGAAATTTCCCGAACGTGTTAAAAACAGCGCGGCAATCCTTAAGTACATACGACGAGCCGGGACGGTATTTGAATGAGACTGAATTGATCTTCAGCACATTTTACCTCCCTGACAAGAAAAATATAATTATATGAATAAAACACATTCTAAACAATAAAAAAAATTTAATACCCCGAAAAGTTTTTAAAAAATCAATACTTTCAACGTATTACAAAGTACTCATAACAGATTATCAGGCATAATTCAATTATGATATATTAATTCAGAAACTTTATGCTATAATCTGTGAAGCTTTAGTTTTTAACAAATTGTAATTTATAAGGAGTACTAAAGTGAAGCATCGATGTCCTAATTGCGAAAGTTACGACGTGGTCGTAAATTCCAAAGGTGAAATAACATGTTTTACCTGCTTTAATATCAATTCCACTGACAATCTTTTTGAGATCAAGCTTAAAAAGCAGGCCACGCCGCCTCCGTTTCCTTTTGAGCTTGAAAGGCGAAGAGCAAAAAGGAAAACAGCGCGCCAATACGACGAGATAAAATCCTTCGAGTTTATAAGAAAAATCGTATAAACACACTCAGGCTATTAATCCCAGTATCTGATTCAACTGGTCCTTTTTTCCGTCAAGCTTTTCTTTTATACCCAGCATAATGTCCTTATTAATCCCCAGCCTGCTTACAGGTGGCTCAGGGAACTCCGGCACCAAAAAGGAACCGTTCGCTCCTATACCCATTTTTTGCACGACGACATCCGCGATAATAATAATATCAACAATCAAATCCTTTGAAATCAATTCCCAGGTCCTCTCAAAGGAAGACAACTGGTGGTGATGCTTTATCACTGCCTTTATTATTTGGGGCAGTTGCCAATACGAGGCTGTTATAAAACCTATCTCGGCGTGATCAATTTCTATCAAACCGGCCTCGGCCTGGCTGAAACTTAGCTTTGACGCGTTGGCTTTCTGTATAATGTACTCAAACTCATTGGGAAATTTATATCCGAGTACCAGTTTGCCAAGATCATGAAGAAGACCTGCGGTAAACGCCGCATCGGGATCTTTGTACCTGACCTCATTAGCGATAATTCTGGAGGCCTCGGCTGTTGCCAGGCAATGAAGCCAGAAATTATTCCATTTAAAACCCGTTTCGCCGAGTTTGCCGGAAAACACCTTGAATACCGTCAGGTTCAATACAAGATTATATATATTTCTGAAACCGAGATAGGCTACTGCATGCTGTATACTTTCAACCTTTCTTTCAAGTCCGTAAAAAGCCGAATTGACCAGCCTGAGTATCTTGGCCGAAATAGCTACGTCATTCGTAACAATATTGGAGATATCCGATGCGCTTGCTTTGGGATCAACGAGCTTTTTCCTCAACTCCTGCACTATGCTCGGAAGCGTCGGCAAATCACCCATGCCGTTAATAATCTTTTCTTTGTCAATACCCATAAAAATTCCTCAAAAAAGTTTTTCCAAATCTTCCAGGTCGACCTTTTCATCTCTTTCCTTTTCTTCGACTTCAATATCACCGGACGGATCTTTCTGACGGTTGACCGTCAGTGCCGCTATGGTTATGTCGTCGCTATACATCGCCATCCCCGTGTACGCCGATAATTCCCGGAAGATTTTGTCCGCGAGCCTGGAATTATCGGGAGGCTTCGCCCCGTCAAGCACTGAACTGATTATCTCTTTTAATCCGGAAATTCCCAGTAATTCATTTTCGGGTGACTTGCATTCAGTGACTCCGTCCGTGTATAACACAATGATATCGCCATGGCTAAGTTGAAAAGAACTCATGGAAAACTCGAAGTCATTGATCATCAGCAGGGGCACGTTATTGCTTATATCAAGTTCCGAAACGGCATTATTCCTGATCAGTATCGGGGAAGGATGCCCGAAACAGACATAATTAAGCATAAGCGTTTCCGTATGAATATAACCCATAAACATTGTAATAAAATCGCCGCTCTTTACAAGGTTGGACAATTCATTATTCAGGTAAGACGCAAATCTTGTAAGATCGATCATGGCTTCCGACGTCATCAAATGCTGAAAAATATAACTTTTAAGCAGGGCAGTAATTAATGCCGAGGCCACTCCGTGACCGGAAACGTCGGCAATAAGGAAAAAACTCCCTTTTTTTCCGTGCCTGTATATATCGAAAATATCACCCGAAACCTTTGCGAGCGGCCTGTAAACCAGTTCCAGGCCTATAAGAGGGTCCTGCCACTTGTCAGGGAGCAATGACGACTGTAATCTTCCGCCAAGTTCCAGTTCACGCTCAAGTTCGCTGTTAACGGCGACAGTCCTTTCCACCGCATTGGCCACGTGGCTTACTATCCGTGAATTACCCACGTTAAGCAGCACGGGCGTGATCGTTTCACGGGAATCGTTGAACTGTATAATATAACCCTGTTTGTTCAGGTTTAAATCGATAATATCCCCGGTATTCAAAACCGGCACTTCCTGATTCCGTTCATTGTCAATTATGCCCACGGGGCAATCCTCGCAGACATGGTTCAGTCCCTTAAGGTTATAGCAGTACAAATCATAGAGGCTCTTTTTATAATTGGGACCGGAAACAATTACTCTTCCGAAATGATCCGTGACGTAAATATGCCTTGTACGGGGTAAAACTCGCGCGTCATCCATCAAACTAGGATCTTACTCTCTCTATAGCCTGTTCCAAATCAACGTCTTCAATATCGAGCACGGAGGTCAGTCCGGTCGTTTTAAATATTTCAAATATAGTCTGATTCATTCCTATAATTAACAGGGGGTTACCGGAGGCTTTCAGCTTTTTCCATAATTCAACAATATCCCTGATAACAAGAGAAGACAAAAAAACCAGCTTCTCCATGTTTAAAACGGAATTTTTGGGTGCCTTGTGTATCCCGGCCAAAGCCCGGGATACCTTTTCAAGCTCCGAAAAACCGAGTTCCCCTTCCATATCAATAACGTAAACACCTGCTTTTTCATTCACATTAATAGGCATTAATAACGTCCTCCCTGTTTTCAATAATAAATCCGCAGCCTTTATACCCGGGAATAAAAAAACCCGTAACTGATGAAAGTTTATCAGGAATAATACAAAAGTAAACAAAAGACGAAAAATTAAGAACAAGACGCAGACCGTGACCGCCGGTAGCAACAGAATCATGATTGTTCTTATCCGACTGGTCCCTGTTAACTTCACCCAAAGAAGAAACAATATTGGGGACTTTGAGCAGCCCCGACGTATCCCGTATTGATATTTTAACGACCCCGTCACCGGATATCCATAATGAAACAGTACCGTCATCTTCGCGGGTATGCATGAAAATATTAGGAAGCAACTCGTCTACAAACAGCCTGGCATTTGTAAAAATATCCTGCGGCACCTTGTCTTTAAGCAATTTTATAACATTTGAAAACTCATTCTTTTTTACTGTTATAGTTTGAAAAAAATCAAATAAACTATCGGAGCATGGAGGAAAATACCTGACAAAACTGTCAACAAACCTGGGGCTTAATCTACCCCGTATTTTATCATTAAGAAAATCTTCCGAGAATTCGGAAATCAGTATTTCATCGGAAACAATGACCAGGTCCTTATTATCACCCAGGATATCCCTGCCCCCATCATAAGGGCCGTTCTGCATTGAATACCAGTTGTATGGCATTTTTGCCAGATCCTGAGCAAACATCCCTGAAATATTAAGCATCCGTAAACTTCCAGTTATTACTTTTTGATAACTATCATCAAATCAGTACTGTTCTCTTCTTCCTCAAGTCCATTAATATCCCACATTTCCCTGAATTCATCAAATGGTATTTCCCTGTTCGAATACTCCGCGGGATCATTCACATAAAGAACTTCCCTCTCAAGATCATAACCCTTTACAACAATATAATGACCGTTTGTACCGCTGGAATTAATCACCCTCACTATTACCGGAAGCCTGAGCCTGTCAATAAGATCCAGCAAATTATTAAAACCGCAGGAAACGACGCTGGCCTTGAAACCGTATGAAATGGCAACCTTCTTAATGTCCCAGGGAGTAACCCCATAATCCTTAACCATACCGTCACCCAACTCGTGCTGATCGGTTTTTTCGCCAAAATACCTCAGCACCATGGATAACGCGGCAGGTCCGCAATAGTTGAAGTCCTGGCTTTCGTACGGAACACTTAATTTTTC
This sequence comes from Oligoflexia bacterium, assembly GCA_016926495.1. Taxonomy (GTDB): domain Bacteria; phylum Bdellovibrionota; class JAFGOL01; order JAFGOL01; family JAFGOL01; genus JAFGOL01. The sequence continues at coordinate 3,664 of JAFGOL010000022.1, read as the reverse complement.
TTCGGAACTCAGTTGCGAATAATCCACATAACGGCATAAAGCACTGGGATCATCGTAACCGGAACCGCCGGGCCACCTGTAGCCGCACGAGGCAAATAAAAAGACTGCGATAATTGTATAAATATAAGACAACTGTTTAGTCATTTTCCCGAAAATCCCCCATTTTAGATGATATTTCAATATGTTGCAAAACCAGTGCCAAAATCAAAGAACTCTTGGGGCCGTAACAAAAGAAATAAATTCAACAGGTATAAGCTTCCTGTTAAGTTCAATAACCAGCCGTGATTTCACCTTGCCGTACTGAGCCGTATCAGTAAAATAAGAGGGATCTTCCTTGTTAAGAAAAGAGGAGATGATTTTCAGGATTTCGTCCTGCTTTTTGGAGGCCTGCTCAGCGTCCTTTTTGTTTTTGCAAATCAACCCGAACGAAACTTTAACCCTCTTGCCGTGCTTTAGATCGTAGCCGTATTCAGGTAAACTATAGACGTAAAACTTCTCCTCGGTAATCTTGCCTTTAAATGTTGTCTTGATTGCCACTACAAGGCTCACAGCAACAATAACAAGTGTACCGGCCCATTTGATAAACGAATGTTTCATACAACAATATTTTTACTATTGGTGTCAAAAAAACTCAACAAAAGAAGATAGATAAAAAATTTTCTAAATAATCCCCATACATAATCCGAATAGGTAATTGGAAGTAAGGAGGGAGTAAACATGAACATGAAAAACTTACTGACTCTTCAGGAAAGGCAAAACGAAATTATAGCAAGAGAATCCACCTGTTCTATATGCGGCAGCAAACTGGAATTCACACATTTTATTGATTACGGACTGAATAATGTCAAAGAAAGCGCAATCTGCAATGAATGCGGAGTAAGGTTCCAGACAAGAAATTTCCCTTTAAATTAAACAGGTTACACTTTATCACGCAGCTTTCTGTGATACGTAATGACAAAACGGTGGGCTTCGTCCCTTAACATCTTGAAAAAATTGAGTATTTTATCATTAACATCCATCCTTTCAATGACCCCCCTGTGCCTTACCACGTATATCCTGTCTTTTGAAAGGCCCCTCGCCAGTTCCTTGTCCTTGGCAATAGAAACTAAATTAAGCTCAAGATGTAAAGAGACCGCCGTGTCATAAGCGGACTTGAGCTGTGTCCTTCCGCCGTCTATCAACACCAGGTCCGGAATAATACCGGCTTCTGTACCGGAAAAGCGTCTTTTCAGTACTTCTCTCATCATGGCAGGGTCATCACCCCTGTAATTTCCCCTTATTTTGTATTTACGGTACAGGGATTTATTGAACTTTCCTTTTTCATAAGCTATTTTGGCACCGGCCTGAAATTTGCCGGATATGTTCGACATATCATAACACTCTACCAGTGAAATGCTTTTTAAGCCCAGTAATTCAGCGAGATGTGACGATAATATCTGCCAGTCCCTGCCTTCCCTGTCTATCCCATGCATATATGCCCGGATATTTTTTTCAGCCATCTTGCCCAGTTCGGCCCATTTTCCTCCCGGATCATGGCAAAGGCTGACCCCGGAACTCCCCTTTATTGAAGTCAGAAATTTTTCGACTGAAAGATCTTCAACGGACAAAGGGACGTGAATAACGTCAGGGACCATGTTCTTTCTGTAATGGTCCACCAAAAACCTTTGAAGAAGTTCACCCTTGTCGGCTCCCCCGCCGGCCGCCAGGTTAATCTGTCCGCTAAGCCTTCCGCGCCTGATATAAAGGACATTTATAATATCCGAATCCCTGTTTGAACCTATTGTAATAAAATCAACATCCTTTTCGTAACCGGTAAAAACAACAAACTGTTGCCGGGCAAGTACATCCAGTGATTTCATTGCTTCCCTTATTCTTGCGGCTTCCTCGTAATCCTGGTTGTCCGAGGCCATAAGCATTTCCCTTTCAAGCTCATGGACCACCACGTCAATATCGCCGTTCAGCACCTTTATCACCGCGTCAACTATGCCGAGATAGTTTTTATGCTTTATCTTTCCCGAGCACGGAGACAGGCAATTCCCTATCTGGTAATTGAGGCACGGTCTTTTGGCTGTTTTAAAAACATTATCGCTGCATTTTCTGAGCTTGAATATCCTGTTTAAAATAGAGACTGTCAGCTTCAGGGACCTGGCGCTGGTATAAGGGCCGAAATATTTCGCGCCGTCATTAACGGGCTTTCTTGTTATTGAAAGCCCGGGCCACCTGTGGCCGGGATCTATCCTTATGTAAGGAAAACTTTTATCGTCTTTAAGGAGTATATTATAGCGGGGCTTATGTTTTTTTATCAGGGTGGACTCAAGAAGCAGGGCCTCTATTTCATTATTTGTAATTACAACTTCAAGATCCGAAATATTATTGGCGAGGTTTCTGAGCCTGGGATCCTGTCCGTCGGAATATCTGGTATAAGCCATTAGCCTGTTTTTTAAATTCCTGGCCTTACCTATGTAAATAATCGTGCCTGACAGGTCCCTGAATAAATAAACGCCCGGCTTCCCCGGTGTTTCCCTTACCTTTTTAACTGCTCCCTCTTTCATTTCAACCTATTAATACCACCAAACTAATATCTTGACACCTGTATGCATTACATCTAATTTTACTATGTTTTTTACGGAATACGGAGGTTAAGAGTTATGGATTACAAGCGATACATCAGGGAAGTCCCTGATTTTCCCAAAAAAGGCATACTTTTTTACGATATAACCACTTTACTGAAAGAACCGCAAATCCTGGACTCCCTGATCAATGACATGATTTCCGGAATAAAGGACCCCAAAATAACAAAAATAGCCGCTATAGAATCGCGCGGATTTATATTCGGAGCGCCCATTGCGCAGCGACTGAATAAGCCTTTTATTCCAATCAGGAAGCCCGGCAAACTGCCCTATAAGACAATAAGCTTTGAATACGAACTTGAATACGGTAAGGACAAAATAGAAATTCACGAGGACGCTATAAAACAGGGAGATTCCGTTGTTATCGTTGACGACCTTCTGGCCACGGGCGGAACAATGAAGGCAGCGGCGGACCTGGTAAAGGAATGCGGAGGAAGCGTGGCCGCGCTGCTTTTTGCCATAGAGCTTGATTTCCTTGACGGAAGAAAAAAGCTGGAAGGATACAAAACGGAGTCAATTATTCATTACTGATGTTTGATGATCAAAAAGATTACTGGGACAGCGTCGCTTATATAAAAAACTTTAACTTTCCTTTTGATCATGACGTATTTGGAAGGTACGTAAATAAAAATTCTAAAATTCTGGATTACGGATGCGGATACGGAAGGATCCTTGATGAAATATGTCAGCACGGTTACGGTAATTTATACGGTTGCGATATATCGGGCGAGATGATTGAACGCGGAAAAAAAGAGTTTCCGGATTTTAACCTTGTCAGAATTGACGGCTCCCAAACGCCGTATTCAGAAAACAAGTTTGACGCTGCTATTCTGTCCGCTGTTTTGACCTGGGTGGCTGAAAACGAAGCGCAGCTACTGATAATGGAGGAAATCTCTTTTCAGTGCTTTTTTGCAATACAGAAATTAAATAAGTGAGCGCAGGGATAAATGAACTTATTAAAAACTTCCGGGACACGCGTCCTTTCTCAAAAATAGTTAACCGGGGACGACATTATTTTAATACCTATATGTATT
>JAFGOL010000152.1 GCA_016926495.1 Oligoflexia bacterium | reverse complement strand
ATACTTATACCAGATATTGTCTCCATACGCAAAGTACCACCCGCTTACGGTCATACCCATGTGCCTGAAGGGCACGTGTAGATTAGACGTTAATTATATTGATAACAACCTGGGGCTTACCTTCAAAGGTACTGCGGAATTCGCGCTTCGCGAGGTTTTCAAGATCATTTATCTTTTTTGTGTTGAACTTGCTGCCGCTGTTTTTGCAGTAATCGTATACCTTCCAGCCAATGCCTTCTATTACCTTGCGGGTTTTATTGTTTTCCGCGATACCGTACGGAACAAGCTCGGGCTTTTTAAGTATCTTTCCCTTTTCGTTCGTGACTATTGAAATAAAGAGTATGCCGTTGGCGGCAGCCCTCGCCCTTTGCCTTATAATGTCATTCTCAATAAGTTCGCCCGTGGATGAATCCACGAAATATCTTTTAAGCGGAGGTTGATCATTGATCGTATAGGAGCCGCCCTCGTAAACAAATTCCTTTTCCGTGTCAAGCCGCACGCAATTATCCTTTTTAATTCCCTTTTCAAGCGCAAGATCGTAATGGCTCTGGATATGCATGCTCTCCCCGTGCACAGGAATGATAAATCCTGGTTTTACCACGTCAATAAGCTCACCAAGCTCGTTCCTGTACGCGTGCCCTGAGCAATGCACCCTGTCCTTTTCCGAAAAGACAACGCGCGCACCCCTGTCTATGAGCCTGTTAATCGCCAGGGTTATTGTTTTTTCATTGCCCGGGATCTGGCTGGCGGAAAATATAATAAGATCACCCTGTCCCGCACCGGCAAACTGGTGGTAGCCGAAGGACAGCTTCTGAATGGATGAATTCTCCTCGGCCTGGCTGCCCGTGCACAAAAGCACGATTTCCTCGTCCCTTGTCGAAGAATATTCACTGTCCGGTCTTATACACCCGTCGTCGGGCGTAAGATAGCCCAGCCTTCTTGATATTTCCATGTGCATCTTGATGTTGGCCCCGGAAATAAAAAGCTTTTTATTATATTTTTTGCACAGGGAAATTACCTGGTTTATCCTGCTCACGTTGGAGGAAAACAGGGTAACGATTATTTTTTTTTCAGCCCTGGGAAAAAACCCGTCAAGACCCGTAAAAACATCATCCTCGCCAAGGTTAACATTTTCATCCATGGCGTTGGTACTGTCGCTCATGAGTATGGTAATCTCACCGTACTCCCGCCTTAATTCCCCCACCCTCTGCACAAAACCGTCCCTGTTAAGCCCCTTGAGCCTGAAGTCTGTAATATACAGGATATTGCAGTCAACAGTCTTTATAAAAAGAGCGCAGGAATCCGGGATGCTGTGGTCAACAGGAATAAATTCAACCGACATGCTTTCAAGCTCTATCTTTTCGAATCCCTTAACAGTCTGTATATCGGGCTTAAACCTGCTGCCAAGCCGGTCCGCGCACTTATACCTGATAAGCTCGGAGGCATAGGGGCTGGCGTATATCTTAATTTTGTGTTCCTTTAACATGTGCGGGATGCCGCCTATGTGATCCTCATGCCCGTGGGTAATAAAAAGCGACGATATGCCGGAATGCCTTTTAAAAAGCTCTTCAAAATCGGCGACCACCGTTTCAATGCCGTAATACGGCTTGATCGCGAAACCTATACCGCAGTCTACAAGTATTGATTCAGACCCGGTCCCGATCAGGACCATGTTCATTCCTATTTCGCCAATGCCGCCTAAGGGGATAATTCTAAGCAATATATACACTCCAAAATGTGCAAAACGCAACTTGCTATTAATAAAGCATTAGTACTTTGTTGTCAAGCCAAGCAGGATATAAAATCTCTTGTAGTCCGCTGACATGTCCTGCCCCGTGTACCACCCGTAGATGTTGTACGCGTCGGAATTCAGCCATTCGGCAAGAAACCTTCCTATCAATGATATGTTCTGGCCAATCCTGTTGAAAATAAAAACGGGGACCGCCATCTCCGTAATAAACGCCAGCCCGTGATCAATTCTTTTTCCGGACTGCCTGTAGTACCTGTTAACGTATTGTATGGTTGTCATGTTTATGAAATTATCAAACCACAGCGACTTAAACTCAAGGAACATTCGCTGGTTTACATAGAAGTTGGAGTACATCGAATCATAAACCATTCTCTCGTATCCCGCGCTTACGGAATGAATACCGGAAAACATATCGGTAAACTTCAGTAAAAAAACGGGTTCGTGAAAATCAGATCCGAACTGGTAGTCGAGCCAGATAAAGCCGAGCTTTACGTCCATGCTGACCGTGCTTGTAATACGCCCGTCAACTCCCAGGTAGCCTTCGTAATGCACGGAGTCCGAGTTGCCGTACGGTTCAACGTCCATACCGGCAAGATAGGTGGAGTATCCCGCCCTTACCCCGAAGAAGATGGCTGTTTCCGGGAAAAAATTAAATTCGTTGTGCAGGCTGAAATATCTTTTGATGTTGTCAAAGTTACTATAATTATCATCCTCGTAATCGGTTCGGACCGACTCGAATTTTCCCTGCATGGTCCAGAAACTGCTCTTGCTGGTATAATTGGTTACAACATTAAAATTATGCTTGAGCCATTTCAGCCTGGATTCCGACTCAACCAGTGTCGGGT
>JAFGOL010000151.1 GCA_016926495.1 Oligoflexia bacterium | reverse complement strand
CATGCGATGCTGCATAAAGTAGGCGGTACCTATAAGAACAAGGGCTACCAGGAAAAAGCTTCTGAAAAAATCGAAATTTGTCTTTTTAAGGTTTTTGAAAAAGTTATTCGGCACTGTCCTGTGCTGCCTCCTGGCCCGCGCCGGATTTTTTCGATCTGCGGCGTCTTCGTTTTTTGGCTGCCTTCTTTTCCGTGCCGTCAGCCAGGTATTCGATATAGGCCAGTTGCGCGCTGTCGCCGTGCCTGAGCCCGGCTTTTATAATGCGGGTGTATCCGCCGTTCCTGCTTTTAAATCTCTCCGCGTACTCTCCGAACAGCTTTACAAAAGCATCCTTTGTACGAAGTATTGAAAGGGCCTTTCGCTTTGCGTGAAGGTCGCCTTTTTTAGCAAGCGAGATAAGCCTTTCGGCAAGCTTCCTGACCTCTTTTGCCCTTTCGCTCGTTGTAAGGATACGTCCGTACCTGATAAGGGAATCCGCCATATTCCTGTACATGGCCTTCCTCTGCGAACCGTCCATGTTGAATTTTCTGCCGTCTATATTGTGCCTCATTTTAAACTCCCGCTATAAGCTTGAAAATTATTCCTCTTCGTATTCCTTTGCCACATTGTCAGCCACCGGCGGCTTCCAGCTTTCCACTCTGGAACCCATGCCGAGGCTAAGCCCCATTTCGGTTAAAATATCCTTGATCTCGTTCAGTGATTTGCGTCCGAAATTCTTTGTTTTAAGCATTTCAGGCTCGGTTTTCTGAACAAGTTCGCCTATGTACTTAATATTGGCGTTATGCAGGCAGTTAGCGGATCTTACCGACAGTTCCAGTTCGTCCACGGTCTTGTTCAGGAATTCGATAAGCTCCATGCTTACGCCTTTTTCCTCCCTGTGCTCCATTGCCGGCTCATGCTCTTCCTTGAAATTAATAAATATGTTGAGATGTTCCTTCAGTATTTTTGAAGAATAGGCAACCGCGTCTTCCGGTAAAATTGTTCCGTCGGTCCAAACCTCGAGTATAAGCCTGTCATAGTCGGTCCTCTGGCCAACCCTGGCGTCGGTAACGGAATAGTTAACCCTCTTTATGGGAGAGAAAAACGAATCAACGGGTATTGTGCCTACGGGCATTCCCTCGTACTTGTTTTCCTCCGAGGGCCTGTAACCGCGTCCCCTCTGTATGGTTATCTCGGCGTAGAATTTGCCGTTTGCTCCCAGCGTGCATATATGCTGCTCAGGGTTCAGTATCTCTACGGATTCGTCAAGCTGTATATCGGAGGCTAATATGTCGCCTTCCCGATCCTTTTTAATAATAACTGTTTTGGTTTGATCGCTGAAAAGCTGGAACCGTACCTGCTTGAGGTTAAGAATAATATCGGAGACATCTTCCTTTACGTCCTTGATAGTGGAAAACTCATGAAGAACATTCTCGAACTTCACGTTGGTAATTGCGGTACCGCGGATCGAGGAAAGAAGCACCCTTCTGAGAGCGTTTCCGAGCGTAAGGCCGAAACCCCTCTCCAGCGGTTTTGCTATAAATTTGCCGTACGTATCGGAGAACGAATCCTCCTCGATTTCCAGCAATTTAGGACGAATAAGCGATCTCCAGTGTAATGCGTCAATATGTTCCATATCAATAGCCCCCTGTTTTTAAATTACTTGGAATACAATTCAACAATCAATCTTTCTTCAACATCAAGCTGAACATCGGTCCTTACGGGTAACTCGTTTACAACAGCCTTGAACTCGGCCGGGTTAACCGAAAGCCACCTGGGAATTTCCTTGCGTCCTATGACTTCCAGCGCCTGCTGTATAACAGGGAGGGTCCTGCTGGATTCATTAACCGTAATTTCATCACCCTTTCTTACCATCTGGGACGGAATATTGGCCTTGCGTCCGTTGATCATAAAATGGGCATGCTTTATAACCTGCCTGGCCTGCTGTCTTGAAGAAGCAAAACCCAGCTTGAATATGACATTGTCAAGGCGCCTTTCGAGCATGGAAAGCAGGTTTTCACCCGTAACACCTTTCACCCTCGAAGCCCTGTCAAAAAACAGCCTGAACTGCTTTTCCTCAAGCCCGTAGATCCTTTTTACTTTCTGCTTTTCCCTGAGCTGGATACCGTACTCGGTAAACTTGTTCCTGCTCTGTCCGTGTATGCCCGGAGGATACGGTCTTCTTTCGTAGGCACACTTGTCGGTAAAACACCTGTCTCCTTTAAGGAAAAGCTTCAGCCCCTCCCTTCTGCAAAACTTGCATTTAGAATCAGTATAACGTCCCAATTTCCTTACTCCTTACACTCTTCTTCTTTTAGGTGGTCTGCACCCGTTATGGGGTATCGGCGTAATATCCTTGATCGTGCTAATCTTGAAACCCATGTTGTTAAAAACCCTGAGGGCCGCTTCTCTGCCGCCGCCCGGGCCTGATATCAATATCCCTATGTTCCTCATCCCGTTATCAAGGGCTTTCTTGGCCGCGTCTTCGGCAGCGAGCTGCGCTGCAAAGGGCGTTCCCTTTCTTGAACCCTTGAAACCAGACACACCGGCGGTAGACCATGCAACCACGTTACCCTGCGTGTCCGTGAAAGTTATTATGGTATTGTTGAAAGTCGCGTTAATATAAGCTATACCGTTGGGAATGTTCTTTTTTATTTTCTTTTTAACTACTTTTGTCGCGCTCATCCTTACACTCCTGCTACTTCAATGCCTTGACGGACTTTTTACCGGCAACCGTTTTCCTGGGACCTTTTCTCGTCCTGGCGTTTGCCCTTGTGTTCTGGCCCCGCACCGGAAGCCCCCTTTTATGACGCTGTCCCCTGTAACAGCCCAGTTCCATAAGCCTTTTTATATCAAGCGTGGTCTCCTTGCGGAGATCTCCTTCGACCCTGTAATCATCTTCGATTACTTTCCTGATCCTCGCGATTTCAGTCTCGTCAAGATCACTGCCGCGCCTGCTCAGGTCAACCTTTGAAGCCTCCAGAATTTTTTTCGCCGTTGTTCTGCCGATACCGTATATATAAGTCAACCCGACTTCTATTCTTTTATTGGCAGGAACGTCCACTCCCGCGATTCTTGGCATAAAAATCCTCCCTTATCCCTGTCGCTGTTTGTGCTTGGGATTTGAACAAAGAACCCTTACAACACCGGCTCTTTTTATTATCTTGCACTTGTCGCAAATTTTTTTCACTGATGCCCTGACTTTCATTATAGTCCTCCACACTGCCTGATAATTAAAGGCATGCGATTATATATAATTAATATTTTTTATGTCAACCTTTATTTT
>JAFGOL010000150.1 GCA_016926495.1 Oligoflexia bacterium | reverse complement strand
GTCCAAAGCCTGAAATTCAGGTTGCTGTTTACTATTCCTGAAATAATTTCCCTTTCCTTTTCAAGCCGTTCATTAACCTGAGCAGTATAATTTACTTTTTCAGGGTCAACGCTCAAAGTCTCTCTACCCCTGTCAAGTTCCTCTATACTTACAGCATGAATACCGGAGAACTCCCTGCCGTTATTTAAAACAAGTTTAATTTTTAAATCCTCCCGGCCGGATTTAGCTGACAAATCAACAGGTAGCAGAAAACTGTAAGTACCGTCACTACTGTTTTTCCAGATATTAAGTTTTTTCTCTTTAAAAAGAATTTCTTTTACAACAGATCCCTGTTTGATTTCAACATTTCCTATATATAAGCCGCCGTTAACGAGTACATCAGGCAACTCATTGAATTTTATACTAATTTGATCACTAAGCCAAAGATTATGCCTGCCGTGGCTGCACGAAAAAAAAATTATAAAAAACGCTAAAGTTAAAAAACGTGTATGACGATAATATCTATGCAAGGCAGGTTTCAGGGCGTTCCAGAAGATGGTCAAACAGTTCGGGACGCCCTTTTTTTTAATTGGTTTCACAACATTTATCATTTGGATCTGCTATCTTATCAACATTCCCGGAATTGCCGTTTTTCTTTTTGTAATAATAATACCTTATAACAAAAAATGAAATAAGCAACATGGCCACTATAAGAATTCCGTATTCTACTTTTTTTACCATCTTTACAACTCCGTCAATATAGGACCCGCCCCAAAAAGCAGCGAAAATGAGAAGCGGCACACTCACCATGGCGGCAAGTCCGTCCCAAAACAGGAACTTTCTGAACGGAACACCAAGTGACCCGCATGTAAAAAAAATCGGGGCCCTGAGACCGGCCAGAAATCTTGTAACGAATAAAAATTTGTTATCATGACGTGCCAGTAGGTTCTGTGCTTTTTTTATTCTCCGCTGCGTGAAAAGACGCCTTAAAACAGGGACAGTAAAAATACGCATACCGAATTTGTACCCGAGAAAGTATATGAAGGAATCCCCAATCAAAACACCGAACAAGCCGATAACCGTAGCTATAAGGGGGTCGATAGTCCCTAAGTAAGCGATGTAACCGGCTGAAATCAAAGTAATATCTTCAGGAAGCGGCAGTCCCATACCGCAGGCCAGAAGAAGAAGAAACATCAAAATGTATACTTCAAGGGCCGGTGCTGCACTAAAAATACTTATAAAATAATCCATTGTTATCCTCTATATTATCTTCTCTAGCTCGCCATAATAGCGAGAACTATCGATAAAAATTTAACTTCATGCGTATCTGATCTGGAAGTTAGCACAAGAGGAGCTTTAGCACCAGAAACTATAGCGGCGGATTTACCCTGCCCGAAAGCATTCAGGCATTTATACAGCATATTACCGCTCTCAATATCATCGGCCAGGATCAAATCAGCATCCCCGGGCACATCCAGATGATCAAGTTTTTTAACAATGGCGGAATGCCTGGAAATGGCTACATCAAAACCAAAAGGGCCGTCAACATAAACATTCCCCAGCTTGCCTTCTTTTGCTCTTTTCGATAACGCGTCGGCATCAGCCGTTGAAGGCATTTTCTCAGCGTTAATTTTCTCAACCGCGCAAACAGCGGCGACTTTGGGTTTATCAATTCCCAAAAGCCTCAAAACCTCGCAGCCGTTTTCGACAAGTCCCGCTTTTTCTTCAATATCAGGTTTTATATTAATCGCGGCGTCTGTAACAAGAAGCAACTTATGATAAGTTGGAAGTTCAAAAACAGCGACTTGGCTTATTATCTTTCCTGCTCTCAGCCCCTTTTCTCTGTTAAGAACAGCCTTCATGTAATCGGCAGTACCGACCAGGCCCTTCATCATTACTGAAGCCTTGTGTAAATTTACAAGCCCGGTACAGATTTCTCCGATTTTGTCCACTTCGGTTTCATGGATTATTTCCATACCCGTAAGATCAATGTCCGAACGCGCCGCCTCTTCAATAATTTTATTTTTGTCACCCACTAAAATAGCGTCCGCGACATCCATCTCCCTTGCCTCTGCAACGGCGGCTAAAACTTCCTCATCGGCGGCACACATAACAACTACTTTTCTTCTGTTACCATCCTTATCCCTCTTCTTCCTTGCTTCCAAAATCAGTTCATCAAAACTAGATACCGCCATTTTCAAAAAACTCCTTTGCGTTTTCTTCAAAATTTAAAACCCTTAAGCATCCCAAGGCAAGCGACAATAACTCTTCCTCCCCCGGATATACTTCAACTGGAGCAATAAAATCAATATATTCTTTTATTTTGCTGACAATTGATTTGTTAAAGCTGATGCCGCCTGTAATAATTATCCGGTCAATGTTCCCCCTAAGGGCAACCGCGCATGCGCCGATTTCTTTCGCAACCTGATAAATCATCGCCTCAAGGGCCAGTTTCGCCTTGTTATCCCCGTTTTTTATCCTTTCATCCACAACTTCCAGATCATTGGTGCCAAGATATCCGACAAGCCCCCCCTTGCCTCTGATAATATCAAATACCTGTGATTCATTATATTTTCCGCTGAAACAAAGGCTGGCCAGCTGGCCGCTGGGAAGAGTTCCGGAACGCTCAGGAGAAAAAGGGCCTTCACCGTCTAGGGCATTATTAACATCCACAACCCTGCCTTTTTTATGCACACCCACGCTTATGCCGCCTCCAAGATGTGCCACGACGAAATTGCATTCCTCATACTTTTTTTTGAGTTTAGCGGCAGCAAGTCTCGCGACTGCCTTTTGATTAAGAGCATGAAAAACCGACCTGCGTACAAACAGGGGATGCCCCGAAATCCTTGAAACAGGCTCCATTTCATCTACAACTACAGGGTCGACAATATAGGCATCAACACCTATTTTGTCAGCTATGGGTTTAGCAATTACAGCTCCCAGGTTAGACGCATGCTCTCCACCCCTGGCAGCCATAAGAAAATCACACATCTGCCTGCTGACCCTGTAAGTCCCGCCTTCCATGGAAGTAAGCAAACCGCCCCTTCCCACAACCGCGTTGAAATCGTCCGCCGTAATATTGTTTTCTTTCAAAAAATCAAATATTACGGATTCCCTGAATCCGTACTGCGCGGCTATATTTTCAAAAGCAGAAAATTCCCGCGCGTCATGCCTTAACGTTTTCTGTATGATCTCTTTTTCATTTTTGTATACAGCGACTTTGGTTGAGGTAGAGCCGGGATTGATAACCAGAATAAGCCATTCGGACATTACAGAAACCGCTCCTCAAATATTGTCGACATATTCAACAATTTTTTCGAAAATAAGAAGATTTTTCTCAACAAGTTCTTTCCTCTTCAAAGTTTTCTGCAATATAGCACCTAGTGTTTCAACAGGAATAATCTTTGTATAATGCAGATAAGCCGCAATCGCGGCCACGGATTGTGCCGCGGGCACACCCATCTCGGTCGTAATGTCCGTTAAAGGAATATAAATCGTCTTAACATCCTCACGTGTTAAGCGTCTGTCGATCAACGACGAGTTTACTATTATCAGGCCATCCCTTTGCACAGTGCTTTCAAACTTGTCCAG
>JAFGOL010000149.1 GCA_016926495.1 Oligoflexia bacterium | reverse complement strand
CCCTGAATCCACAAAAAAATCTTATGGAAACAGAATCACTGACAATAACGGCATCACAGCCGTACTTTTCCAGCAACACGTCAAGCATAAACCTATCCACCAACTAAATTTTACCACATTTTTGGGGAGATAGAATAAAAAGTATATGCCTTTTTTCCGGAACTCCAGAGAGAATATTCCTCATTATAGACTTTCTGCTTCCTATAAACCTTTTTCTGTTTTTTTTCTCCAGGCTCGCATCCATTTCAACGTACTCGTCGTCAAGTCCCAGCAGATGACCTGTTTCGTGGGCAATCACCCTGTAAGGAGCGAGAATATTCCACTCATGGCTGCTCAGCCTGCGCTTATTGAAATATCCCGGCCACGGCAGTATAGAAATCTCGGTTGCCCTTTCAAGCTTGTACTCATCAGGCTTGATTACCGACACTTCGATTCCGTGTACGGACCAGAATTTTTCAATATAGGAATTCCAGCTTTTCAGCCCATCCCTGAATTCCATTTTCCCGCCGGTCTTATAAACAAGGGGCAGCAGTATTTTGTATTTTTCTCCGTCTTTCTCTATTAAATACCTGATCTGGTACTTTTCACCGAATTTGGAAGATTCAACAAGCAATCTTTTTTGATCAAACCTGGTAACTTTATAATCACCGCATTTCAACCCGGGGAATTTATCGTCAGAAGACGACTTTTTGTTGTTTTTTGCCAGCCTGACCTTGTATTCATATTCAGGCGCGGGAAAAAGGGCCATCGCCCGCTTATAGTAATCAAGCGCCTTATCGTCGTTAATTTCAAGTTCGGCCAGCATCCCTTTTACGTAAAATGAAAGGCTCTTTTCGTAATTGTCTCCGTCATTTTTAAGCTCATCCGAAAAATCAGACGCCATATCCGCATTATCATATTCAATCAGGATCGAAACAAATTCGGAAATAAAATCCTTTCTGTCGGGATATTCCTTAATTATCCGTTTTGCGATCTTTTCAGCGATTTCAAAATTCAGGTACCTGACGTTAATAAAACAACGCTCTCTCAATAAATAGTAAAGTTCGGTATCCCTCCATTCGGTATCTATTAGCTTCCTGTATATAACGTCGGCTTTATCATAATAACCGGTCCTGTAATATATCTGGGCCATATACTTTTTCAGGAAACGGTCTTCCGGATCCTGCTCAAGCAACTTTGAGAAAAAGATTTGCGCCTCGATTATTTTGTCGGAAGCATAAAGCAGGAGGCCCTCTAATTTTTGTACAAATTTTTTCTCGAAGAAATTTAAATCGCCTGTTTTACGCTCGGCTGTTTTTTTTGCCTCTTTGTTTTTTCCCTGCATAATGAAGGAATAGCCGAGATAAAAAAGAGCTTTAGCGTTTTTTTTAAGCTTTTTTGACGATAAAAGCTTAACAGCCTTGTCCCACTCTCCCCGTTCGAAACAGGATATTCCCGAGTATAGCGTACGAATTTCGGATTTAACTTTATATTTATCAAAAACGGCGCGCAAATCACGACCGTCCGACGATTTCAACCTTATGAGATCTTCATAAAATCCGCCGCGGTCATAAAGCTCCATAGCGCTTCCCGCGTTACCCTGGCTCTCAAGCAATCTTGCCTTGAAATACGTACAGTCAAGGCGCGTCTTGCTGCAGGCGTTATAAACATCAACCGGCCTGCCGCCCGGCTCATCCATCATAAGCTTCAAAGTTTCGGCAATCACAATATAGTCGTTTTCCTTTTCGGCGCACTTTTCAACTTCCGAGAGCTTCTGCAGAACAGCTTCACTGTATCCATCGGAAAACACTGTTTTCCTGATTGTTTCCAACTGCCCGCCGCATACTCCGGCGTACACCTCTCCACTGCCTGCTAAAAGGAAAAACAAAAGAAGAAGGGCATCAGTCAGTATCATTATTACAAATCAGTATGTAACCAGCTCCGTATTTACTCTTGATATTGATAGGGAAATTGGCAAGTTTTTTTCTTAAATTGGCAAAATGTACATCAATAGTCCTGTCGTTAACATCCGCCTCATCACCCCATACGGATTCCAGTATGCTGTTCCTTGAAATGATCTTGCCCTGATTTTCAAAAAGATATTTCAGCAGTTTGAATTCCAGGGCCGTAAGCTCTATAACTTCCCCGCCATGGGTAACTCTCATGGTAGAGGGATCGAGCGAAACATCGCCGCACAAATGCTGGGGTTGGGAACCCTTCAATTCCTTAAACCTTTGTAATTTAGTATCAATACGCGCAATTATTATTTCTCTGGATACAGGCTTTTCAATAAAATCATCGGCACCCATCTCAAGCCCTTTAAGCTCATTGCGGTTCTCGTCACCTGTAAGTATTAAAAGAGGAACATTCCTTGTCTTGGGGTTCTCTCTTAGTAATTTACAAAGATCATAACCATCCATGACAGGCAGGTTTCCGTCAATAACAACGAGATCGGGTGTTTGTTCGCCTGTAGCTTTTTTTAAACCGTCAAGACCATTATCCGCGAAAGTCAAATAATACTTATCAGACAAAAGATGATTCAGCGCTTCCCTGAAATCTTCATCGTCTTCAACAATTAAAACATGCTGCATGAAAATTTCCTCACAAGGATAATATTTTTATTTCTCAGCTAATGTTCTATACCAAATCATACATATTTAGTAAATATTTTATATCATTATCAACAGGCGCACAAAAGCTAAGTTTGATGTTATAAACCGGATGCGTAAAACTGAGTAACGCCGCATGCAAAGCTTGTCTGGAAATAACTGAATTGTTTTGGTTTTTATTGTATACAGGATCACCAACAATCGGGAAAAGATGCTCAAGCATGTGAACCCTTATCTGGTGAGTTCTGCCTGTATCAAGAACAATTCTTAATAGACTTAATTTTTTTTTTGCATTTACAAGCCTATAATTTGTTACCGCTCTTTTTCCACCCGCAAGTTTTGACGTAAATTTTTTTCTGTCTGACGGATGCCTGCCGTAGTATGTTTCAATCCTGCCTGCATCCTGTTTTACCGTCCCGTTTACGACAGCCATATAGCTCCTTTTCGCGGTTTTATCCGCAAACTGTCTCGCAAGGTCCAGATGTACGGCGTCATCCTTGGCGACTACCAGAAGCCCGCTTGTCAATTTATCCAGACGGTGTACAACACCCGGACGCAGCGGTAAACCGATTGCCGACAATTTTCCTTCACAGTAAAAAGACAACGCGTTGACAAGAGTCCTGTCCCTGTTACCCGGAGCGGGATGAACGACCATTCCTGCTTCCTTGTTCACTACAATCAAAAAATCATCTTCGTATACAATTCTTACCGGTATTTCCTGCGGAACGATCTCGTTCTTTTCCGGCTCCGGAAGTATTATCTCAACCCTTTCGCCTCCCGACAAAGTTCTCGACGGTTTTACATCCTCGCCGTTCACCTTAATACATCCGGCTCTTATCAGTTTCTGTACGGCCGTCCTGGAAAAAACGTCGCTCTGCTCGCCGAAATACTCAACAAGAAGCAAGTCCAGCCTTTTGCATGGAGAGGCCACGGTAAAGTTATAGTATCTGTTTTTAAGATTATCAGGCACTTATTTGGGGACCCTGTCAAACCGTCTCATGTAAGCGTCAACAGATTTAGGGACCGGCAGGCCCAGAAGTTTTGCGTAATTATTTATAAATCCCCTCACGTAAACCCTCGCGGGCAGTTCGGAATAATTCTCTCTTTCTATTGCTTCAAGATGATAAAGCGAAATCTTTGTTTTCTGGGAGACAAAATTCAGCGACATATTTTTATACTCCCTGATCCTTCTGAAAAAAGCTCCCTCGAATTCCGCCTCCTCGCTTACTCTCAATTCAAGATCATCGTCGATTTCATATTCCGGGGCGGATTCCACGTAGCTGCTTTTGGGTGAGTTCCTCTGTATTGAAAGCTGGCTCTTGCCCTGTTCTTTCTCGTCCTGCTCAGGGTTATCATAGTTTTTAAAATTGGGAGTCTCGACAAAAGTTCTCCGCATATGACCCGGCCTGTCAAAAGCTATGCTGACAATAGACCGTGACGTGCTTATATTATTTTCCTTGTCATACACGGCCCTTCTGTGCGGGTTAATAAGAACATGGTACGCCTCCTCGATAAGTTCAAGCATTCTTGTGCTTTCATCGTCCGAATACAGCGTGTAAAGAGCCATTGAATCCTTGTTATATATCGACTTGGTTTTCTGGTATGCCTCAATGATCTCCTTCCTGGTGGCATCAACGGGCAATTCAAGTATCTCATAGTAATTAACATTTTTGTTTGTACTCATATCCAAAATCTCCGCCGTCAACGTTACTTATAATCATTTATAAATTTTATGTCAGGCTGTATAAGCCTTTTAAATATTTTGTTAAAATTGGATACAAGTTTGGAATTGGGAAATTCAATAAGCAGCGGCGTTTTTTTCCT
>JAFGOL010000148.1 GCA_016926495.1 Oligoflexia bacterium | reverse complement strand
ATTAGTATAACCTTAATATACCCGGTAAACAGTCATTACCATAGTGACCCTTTCACAGGAAGTGGAACTTGGCTATGGATGGCATGTTTAAGTACATTAACTATTTTATATTATTGATTTTTTGTTTTCCCGCGATGGCGGAAATACGGCCTCTTGACTACGACAGGTTTGCTGAGTTTACATTCACGGACAGTACTGCCGAGTTCATTGAATACAGCACCCCGAAAAACCTGAGGGCAGGCGATGACTTAAAAACCATAGGGTTGAAATTTCTTGTGCACAACCTTAAGCAGCTTAAAAGGAATCTTAGAAAAGCGCCTGCTATCAGGAATTCACAGGCAGTCGAAAAGGTGAACAGCTACGTAAGTTACTACAGGGAGATTGTTACGCCTTCCACGAGCGTTAAATTCGAGGAGGGCATAGACGCGGAATTCCGCCTTAAGGCTGATCTGCCTCACAGGTACCTTAAATTCCGTATGATAAGTGATGTGGCAAACGGTGAGGTTGTTTACCACGCAAGCGGCAACAGGGTGGTCCTTAGCCTGTCCCGCAATCTTAGTTCTGCCGTGGAACTGAGCCTTGTCGACACCAGGGAATTATCCAACAAGAACAACATGATCACCGTCAATTTCAGCTACAATTTTTAAAGGCGTTGCTGAGGTCCTTGCCCTTGTATTCGCCGAAGGTAATGGGAATGTACTCGGAATTTTTCAGGGCGTATATGAATTCGTCTTCTGATTTTATGTCGTCCTTAAACAGCGTCAGGCATTTCCCTATTTCATCCGCCCTGTGGGCGTCCGAGCCCCCGGTTTCCCTGAAGTCGTGCTGTTTTGCGTAGATTGAGGCGTTGTTGTTTTCCATGTCCGAGTTTCTGCCGTTCATCCCTTCCAGTATCTTTATCCTGGTATGCTTGGCGTAATCAATATCATAATGCTGTACCATGTAGCTTCTGAACGGGTGCGCCCATATCGCGACCCCGTCAAAGGAATCCATAGCGTCAATAACGGACTCAACCGAAGGAAGCACTTCAACGCCGTATATAAGATCGTTCCAGAAATCCTTTTTTAAACCGAATATCAGGAGTTCTCCGTTTTTTGTCGCAAGCTCTACGCCGCGTATAATAAGAGGCGGGGAATTTTTCATATAGTATTCAAGATTGATGCTGTTATTAAATATGTTGTGATCCGTAATGCACACTATGTCTATTTTCAGTTTGGAGGCCTTGCTGATAAGCTGTTCAGGCGTTATGGTGCTGTCAGGACTGAATATTGTATGTATGTGTATATCGGCTACAGTCATAGTTGTTGATAATATCCCCCCGCTTTGATATTCTTTTCATTGGAAAACGTCTAATATGAGTTTAGATCAATTAGAGACTATTATCAACTATTTGCATGACAGGGGATTGATTTCCGGTACTGTCTGCATGGATCTTATCAGTGCCCTGGCATCAAAACACGCGGGTTTCGGGCAAAAGGACCTGCTCCCGGTCTGTTTTTCAGGTTATCTCAGGTCTGCGTTGAAAAAATATCAGGATATTCAGGAAACGGATATGGATTACAGGTCCATATCGGCTGACATTAAAAAGCTCGAAAAAACCGGGTTGGACAATGAATGCGGCCTTGAAACTTTTCAAAAGATACTGAGGGAGCACAGGCACGGAATTTTTTCACGTATTGCCCTTAACATACTGACCGGAAGAATGGATTTCAGGGAAGTTGCTGAGGTCCAGACCCTGGCGGCGGAAGTCCTTATAAAAAAGGCGTTCGGATATTGCTCGTCGGTGATTTTAAAAAAATACGGACTTGTCCTGCGGGATATATTAGTTGTGTTCGGCATGGGTAAGCTCGGAGCCTCGGAGCTTAATTTTTCATCGGACGTTGACCTTGTTGCTTTTTGCGTTTCCGATGATGTAAAACAGGCAGCCGAAGAAGCAGCAAGGCTCATGCTGAGGGTTTTGTCCGATAATACGGAAGACGGTTTTGTGCTGAGGGTTGATTACGAGCTTCGTCCCGGAGGCCAGAGCGCGCCGCTTGTCAGCAATATTGCCGAGGCTTTCTCTTACTACGAGGGCTGGGGCCACACGTGGGAAAGGCTCGCGTGGCTCAAGGCAAGATATATCTGCGGCAGCCCCGATATGGCCGAAAAGTTTTTAAAGGAACTCAAGCCCTTTGTGTTCAGGAAATTTCTTGATTATTCGACCATAGAGGAAGTGAGGTCCATAAAAAAACTGATGAAGTACCAGGCCGGCTCCAGGCTTGCCGAGTACAATCTCAAGATGGGCGAAGGGGGAATAAGGGAGCTTGAATTCTGCGCCGTTTCTCTTTTGCTGATTTATTCGGGACGTTTTGCCGAGTTGCAGGAATATTCCCTGGATTTTTTGCGGATAATGGACAGGCTTCAAAAATTCAGGGTGTTACCGAAGCCGGATATAACGACACTGAAGGATAATTACGTTTATTTAAGGGACATGGAGCACATCCTGCAGTGTTTTGACGACAGGCAGACATACAACGTTGATAAAAAGCAGATGGAAAGGATCTTGTTTGTAAAACACGGAAAGGAATTCATCGGTAACGAGTCCGCCATGGTTGAAAAGTTTTATAAGAGGGCTGAATGGAACAGGAAGTATTTTAACGGCCTGTTTACGGATGACGTGGTCAGTCCAGAGGAACAGCAAAGGGAAAAACTGCTGCTGTTCGGGGGAAGCAACCCCGACAGGATAAAGGCGCTTTCGGTAACCGGCTTTGAAAAACCGGAAGAGGCAGCGCTCAATATTGACGCTATAAACGACATACTTAATTACAAGTATTTTTCGGTCAATATAAGGGAAAAGGGCTTTCTTGTTGTTGAACTTTTTTTAAGCAGGATAATGAACGCCTCCGGGCCTGACAAGATGCTTTTAACGCTGAAAAGGTTCCTGAACGCAATAAAATCACGGCCCACGCTTTTTTTACTGTTGTACGAAAATAAAGATCTTATTGACCTTTTTGCAAAGCTTTTTGAAGGAGGCCTGTATTTCGCGGAGATGTTTATTCATCACCCCGAATTTATAGACACCATGATCATGGGCGGTGAAATGGTGACGCAAAAAGGCAAGGGGGGCATAAGGCAGAGTTACGGGCTTTTTTGCTCGGGTGCCGGTTCCGACGTTGAAGCTAAAATGGAATCCATGAAACTTTTCAAGGTATATGAGGAATCAAGAATAGGGCTTTCTTATTTATCTTCGCTTATTGATGTTTCAGGCGTGAATGCCGAGCTCAGTTTTCTTGCGGATATTATTGTAAGGGAATCAATGGAAGGCATAGGCGGAGACTGGCAGGGTATGGCCGTTATGGGGCTTGGCAGGCTCGGAGAAAGGGCGGTGAATTTCGGCTCTGATCTTGATCTGATTTTTGTATATGACGAAACAATGCATTCGCCCGAAGCCGTTACAAGGAAAATGCAGCGCCTGGTTACGCTTTTGTCGTCGCAGTCAAGGTACGGTAAGCTTTACAGTATTGACATGGATCTCAGGCCATCCGGACATTCGGGCCCGCTTGCTGCCGGTTTCGGTACCTTTGTAAAATATCACAATGAACACAATAACGCGTGGGAAAAGATAGCGTTCTGGAAAACAAGGTTCATAGGGGGCGACCTGCATCTTGGAAGACGTATAATAAAATTCAAAAACAGCCATATAAAAGGTATCCGGCCTGATAAGGAATTTTTGCAAAGTCTGGCTGATGTCCGCAAAAAGGTACTTGACGAAAATGCTGCCAAAACGGGAATTTTTAATATAAAGTACGGAAGCGGGGCATTGCTGGACATAGAGTATGTTACAAGGATCATGCAGCTTTTTCATAAGCGCGTATCATGCGGAAGCCTGTCTTCGGCGTTAAGCATTATGTCCAGGAAGGGATACCGTGACGCTGAAGTATTGTACGGGGCGCTTATGTTTTACAGAAGGATGGAAACAGCGGTAAGGATCAATTCAGGAACAGACCAAAACGCGGAAAGCGAAATGCTCCCGGTAAGAGGAACGGTTGAGAACATTGTAAATAAATACCTTAAGTACGGGACGGAAAAATGAGCCTGAGGGGTTTTCTTGTTAGGAAGTTTCTTAAGGGGGGGCACGAAAGGACCCCTCTTATTTCAATATTCGGTATGGCAGGGGTACTGGTCGGGGTTTTCGCGGTCATAGTCGTGATCTCCGTCATGAGGGGTTTTGAGGGCGACCTGGTTTCAAGGCTCATAGGGACTCAGCCGCATATATATATAACGGCCCCCGAAGGGTCGTCGGTTTTGGAAGACTACGGGAACATACTTGAGAAAATAAAAAACAATAAGGCCCTTATGGCTGACATTACGGACATATCTCCTTTTGTTGAAAGCGAGACCATTATTTATTTTAACGGTGTGACAATGGGCGGTGTGCTTTTCGCGGTTTCCGGCGATTTTTTTAAAAAACTTTCGATTACAAAACCCATTGCAAGGCGTGAGATAGTGCTGGGGCAGCAGTTCGGCGTAGCAAACCGCGTTTACGAAGGCGATGAAGTGGAAGTGCTCTCAGCGTGGGACTTTGCCACGGCTGTCACCGCGGCTCCGAAACTGAGAAAATTCAGGGTCAGGGATTATGTGCGAACAGGCACTTATTCGCGTGACCTTAAGTATTTTTATTCAAGGCTTGAAGACGCTGTCAGCTATTTTACTCCACGCAAGGGTTTTCCCACGGGAATAGCCCTTTATGCTAAGCGGCCTTACGATTTGGTCGACATTAAAGACAGGATCTCCAGACTGCTCCGGGAAAAAGGTAATTATAAAATTGAAACATGGGAGGACAGGAACAGCCGCATATTCTATTCGCTGAAGCTTGAAAGAATGGCCATGCTGTTCACCCTGTTTTTTATAATTATCGTAGCCAGCTTTTCACTTGTTATATCCCTGGTACTTATGGTGGAATCAAAGAAAAAGGATTTTACTATTTTGCTTTCAATGGGCCTGGAAAGGCAAAAACTCAGGCGTATTCTTTTAACGATAGGGTTGATAAAAGGGACTGCGGGTGCCTTTGCCGGCGGTATTCTGGGTACGCTTTTCTGTTACCTGCTGGATAAATATAAATTTATATCTCTGCCGTCCATATATTACGACACGCATCTGCCCGTTAGTTTTGATCTCGTTTTTAATGCCGTAATAGTTTTGTCCGCCAT
>JAFGOL010000021.1 GCA_016926495.1 Oligoflexia bacterium | reverse complement strand
GCTTCCTGGGCGCCCCTGTTGGCAGCCTCCATTATACCCGGGCCTCCGCCGGTTATAACATCGTAACCCGCCCTGGCGATTTCCTGTCCTATTAAGCGCGCGGCATCGTAATACCTGTTGCCCTCATCCACTCTCGCGGATCCGAAAACCGTTATAGCTTTTTTTACATCACTCAGTGTTTCAAAACCTTCAACAAACTCGCTGATGATCTTGAAAACTCTCCAGGTGTCTCTTTGGTCCGACATGGTTATTTCCTTCTCCTTTCCAGCATCTTCATATAATTGCTAACGCTTCTGTCATACGTTTTTTCCGTCTCAGCGTCGAAATAGCAGGCCGGCAATTCACCCATGCTCCTGTGATAGGAAAGACACTCGCAGCATTTGCCCTTCCTGGAACAGGGATATGTGCAGTTGCACATTTTAAGGTTATTGTTTTTCATGTCACAAGCCATCAGTGCGCGGACTCCTCTGATTCACGCCACTTTTTTGTGTCATCAACTATCTTGTTTACAAACTGTGACGGCAATTCCTCGTACGTGGCGAATTCCATCTCGAAAACGCCCAGTCCCTTGGTCATGGAATGAAGTTCAGGGGCGTAGCTTGAAAGCTCGGACAGGGGAACCTGCGCCTTTACCATGCTTCCCTCGTCATTTGAATCCATTCCGGTTATCCTTCCTCTCCTTCCGCTCAGATCATTTGTGATCGATCCCACAAATTCCTCCGGAACACTGACCCTTATATTCATGATCGGTTCCAGCAGGATGGGCCCGGCTTCCTCCATTGCCTTTTTATACGCGATGGAACCGGCGATCTGGAATGCCATGTCCGAAGAGTCCACGCTGTGATGACTGCCGTCATACAGGGTCACCTTGAAATCAATAACCGGATAACCGGCGACCGTTCCCTTCTCCATGGATTTTTTTATTCCTTTTTCGACCGAAGGAATAAAGTTTCTGGGTATAACACCACCCACAATAGCGTCTACAAACTCAAATCCGCTGTTCCTGGACAGGGGTTCCGCCTTGATCCACGTATCCGCGAACTGGCCATGTCCGCCCGACTGCTTTTTATGGCGTCCCTGCACCTGCACCGACTTTGTAATTGTCTCCCGGTATTGTATTCTTGGGGGTCTGAATATAACATCCAGCTTGTACTTTTCCTTGAGCATCTCTTTGACAACGTCCATCTGAAGCTGGCCCAGTCCGGAAATTACAAGTTCCTTGGTTTCCGGGATCCTTGTATATCCTATTGACGGATCCTCATCGATAATTTTTTTCAGGGCTATTGCTACCTTTTCCTCAAGCTTTTTATCGGTTACATCCACCGCGTAGTTCAAAACCCTCTTGGGTTCAGGCGCGCTTTTTAAAATCTTTTTGGAAATGGAAGAATCAACCACGCTATGGCCGGTCTTGAGTTCCTCGCACTTGTCCAGGACGATGATATCCCCGGAGGAAGCTTCCTCAACCGCCTTCAGGCCGCCCGCAAGCGGTTTATATATCTTTGAAATTTTCAAAGAAGAATTGATGTTCGCGACAGTTAGCTTGGAAGACTTATTAATAGAGCCGGAAACCACCTTTATATAATTTGTTTTACCCGTGTAATTGTCAATTTTGGTTTTAAAAACATAACCCGCGAACGGAGCGTTCGGATTTGTGTCCGCGGTTTCCCCGTCTTCAAAACTTATGGCGTTAAACTCATTGTGAGCGGGATAATAGTAAAAAAAGGCGTTTTTGAGAAGATCAATGCCGATATTTTTCTGTGAAGAGCCGACAAACACCGGAAACGCGCTCCTGTTTTTCACCGAGCGCCCCAAAACAGATCTCAGTTCGGAATCCGAGATCTCGCCGCCTTCAAAATATTTTTCCATCAGTTTTTCGTCCGTTTCAACAACGGCTTCAACCATCTTTTCCCTGTACCTGTCAAACAATTCCTTGTATTGCTCAGGAATGGCTTCCTCTTTGGCTTTCCCGCTGTCATCCTTATATGTATATAATTTCTGGGTTATAAGGTTAATGACGCCCGTAAATTCGGTGCCCTTGCCTACCGGAATGGCAATGGGCAGCGGTGAAACCTTGAAAACATTTCTCAGGCTTTCCAGGGAATTATCGTAATCCGCGTCATCGGAATCCATCATATTTACAAATATAATCGTGGGAACGTTATAATCCTTAATGCGCCTCCACAGCCTTGAGCCCTGATCGGTTGCGCCGGTTGTGGCATCAAGCACGTATACGGCCCCGTTGGAAACCATAATCGTATTAATAACATCATTGATATAGTTAAGCGAACCCGGTGTATCTATTACCGCAAACTCGCTTTCCTTGTCTTCGGATACAAATGTTTTTGAGGAAAGAGTATAGCCGCGTTTTTCCTCCTCGGGCTCAACAGGTATATCCTCTTTAACACCCAACAGCCTTTTGACAATTGAAGTTTTACCGTTTCCGTCCGGTGAAATAACTGTTACAACTCTTTTTTTGTCTATAGGCATACCCATAAAAAACAATACCTCCCGAAAAGATGTTGATGGACCAGGTAATAGTAAATATCTAGACTCCTCAGATTAACAAAATTGAGTTGGCAGACCTCTTTAAAAGCCTGCTATAAAAAAATAACTGGCATAATTAAACACAGAATTCGTAATTATTCAAGAATTACTTGATTTTGCTTGGTTTACGCTTGAAATCCTCTGTCCTTTGCAGTGAATATACAAAATAGGAGAGTTCCTTTTCTTCCAGGGTTTCCATCTTTACAAACTCAATCCCGCACTTATGATGCCTCTGGCCGTCCCCAAGGGTAACAACACCTATAAAGCGTACCGCTGCAATAGGACTTATATAGTGGTTGGGGCCTATTTTAAGCTTAAAACCGGGTATTACATTGCCCAGTTTCATCCATCCGGTATCAGACTCGGTTATCCTGACCGCGCATCCTCCCACTCCAACGTCAATAACATCCCGCACAACCAGCCCCCTCTCCTTATCCGGCTCTGAAAAACCGCATCTTATACCCCTGCCGAATACATCCACCCTGAAAAATCTTCGCCTCTGCACCCTGTATATCAATTTAGGGACCTTGCAGACAACTCCCCTTGATTCCATTTCAAGCCACTCAAGCCTCATGTAGTAGGCTGCCCCTGCTTCAATAAAAAAGCACAAAACCGGGCTTTTCAGGCGTATATAGTCCATTGCGTCGCCGTCATCAACTTCAAAAAGCACGGTCCTGCCCTGTTTTTCCTGCGCTCTCAGGCTTTTTATCCTTATAAAAAAATCATTATCCCTGTCGCCGTCCCTTCTTACCACGCGCACCGGAAGGTGCTTCGCAAAAGCGGAACCGAGCAAATTATTGATCTGTTCCTCGTCGGCAATTTTTTTATAATTCCCCATTAAAACATCCTTTGTTCCTATAGCGCGGCAAGGTATGACAAAGCACCCAGTCCGGCTATACAGCCGTCCGCGGCAGCGGTAACGATTTGCCTCACCGGCTTGTCAATAATATCCCCGGCAGCGAATATCCCGGGTATACTGGTTTTCATGTCACAATCAACCTTTATGTATCCCTGTTCATTACAATCAAGTATATTGCTGAAAAGTTCATTTTTGGGCAATGCTCCCACATATACAAAAACACCGTCACACTTGTGCCTGATGACCTGGTTGTTTACTACATTTTTCACGGATATCGATTCAACACTTTGCGAACCTTCAATTTTGTCCGCAACGGAATTAAGTATAAAATCCACGTTTTTCATCTTTCTCGCCCTTTCAACAAGTATTGAATCAGCCCTGAACTGATCACGGCGGTGTACCAGGGTAACGGTATCACAGATATACGAAAGATGTTCTACGGCCTCGAATGCCGAGTTACCTCCGCCTATCACGAAAACCCTCCTGCCCTTGAAGAACATGCCGTCGCACGTTGAACAATAAGAGACCCCGGAACCGAAAAATTCCTCTTCACCTTCGATACCGAGCTTTTTGGGCGAAGAACCCGGCGCGAATATTACGGACCTTACACGGACCTCGCTGTTGTAACTTTTTAAAATAAATTCGTTTCCCTCAATTTCAAAACCCGTAACAAAAAAAGGCAGTATCTCAACACCCAGGCGCAGTACCTGGCCTTTCATGTCCGAGGAAAGCTTTTGTCCTGATACAGGCTCGGTAAAACCGGGATAATTTTCCACCAGGTGACTTAAAAAAACCTGCCCGCCTGCGGCTCCCGCCTCAAGGACAACGGGCTTTCTGCCCGCCCGCGCTACATATATTCCCGCTGTCATCCCGGCAGGGCCGGCGCCGACAATACCAACATCATAATCGCTCATTCCTTTTTAACACCTCCGCTATTGTAGCCTATGCTCAGAAGGTCAATAAAACTGACATCCTTTTTAACATACAGGGCATTATACATATAATAATTTGATAATACACTCTTAACATACCACCTTGTTTCCTGCACAGGAATACCTTCTATAAATTCCAGCATGTCGGTATCTTTTCCGTACCACTTGATCCACCGCTCCACCGCCTGCTCACCCGCGCTGTAATTTGCAAGCACGTATACCAGGTTCCCTTTATACTTCTGTAAAAGTTCCTTTATATAAAGGGTCGCGACCCTTATATTTGTTTCGGCACTTGTAAGATCAGACGCGTTTACATCCGGGTCTATCCTTTTGGCGGTATCCGGCATTACCTGCATTAATCCCATGGCGCCTGCGCTGGAAACCGCGTCGGGCCTGAAGGCGCTTTCGCGCCTTATAACGGAGATGAGTATATACGGTTCAACACCCGTATTTTTCGAAAAGTAATCCAGGGTATCATAATACAGCAAAGGGAAATGGCTTTCCGCATGCATCCTGGACAGGTACCTCTTAAAACCGCTCAGCAACTTGTACGAAAAGGAAATCCCCATATTAGGAGACGCCGAGTGCCTGTAAATGCCTGCCACGATCTCGCTGTACTTTGGGGAAAGATTGTTAAAATCAAGCCCCGACAGCTCATCAGACGCGTCCCTGACAAGTCCCGCCCTTAGCAGTTTCAGGGCGGTCTGAATCGTGTAGAGCTGCTGCCCTGACACAGCGTCTATATTTGAATCGACTCCCTTTATGCTGGAATTAATTTCATCGACAAGGCTGATATTTCTCCTGTTTCTGGAAACAAGCGAGTAAAACGAATAAGGGTACTTACGAAGCAGTTCGTCAATATCCTTAACGGCGTCTTCAGTCCGGCCTGACTGGCTTTTACAGTGCGAACCGAAAAAAAGCGCGGGTGTAATGTCCCAGTCAAAACTGTCGTTTCCTTCAACAACATACCTTGTAAAGCCCTCGGCGCATTTTTTATACTCCCTGTTTTTAAGGTCTATCCACGAAACCTTGAAAAGCCCCCTGGGATAAAACCTGCTTCCGGGAAATTTCTTTACCAGCCTCTCATACCAGTCCCTTGCTTCGTCGAATTGCCCCCTGTCTTCATAGAAAGAGGCCAGGAAGTAATACGGGTCCGAATCGTTCGGAAACTTTTCCCGCATTAATTTAAGCAGGAATTCCGCGTTGTCCCAGTCACTGTATTTCCAGCATAAAAGGGCAAGCGATTTAATTTTATCCAGGCTGAAATATTTTAAAACATCTTCAAAGTACGAGGCGGACCTGATCCTGCTTGAAAAAATGACGGACAATCTTTCGCAAAGCGCGTTATGAAATTTTTTAAGGTAGATCCCCTCGGGATATTTCAGAAAATACTTTTCAGCCAGGTTCCTGAACTCACCGTAATTGTTTTCGTTATACGCAAGAAGCATGGAGTCTATCAGGTGCGATTCTTCAAGGTGAAATTCGCTGTCCCTTGACTTTCCCGAAACTCCGCTGTCACCCATATACGATAATAAGTCCTTGCTCACCGACTCGGGCAACAGCGAAAAATACGATTTTACCCTGTCCTGTCCGAATCTTTTGTAAAGATCAAGCATTAAGCCGTACGCGAGCTTTTTATCCATCTTTATGTAAAGCTTGATAAGGTAAAACTCGGACTCAAGATCAGAATAATTCCTGTCCCTGGCCCGGACCAGGTATTCGACGGATTTTGACAGGTTCCCGGATATGGCGTAATTTTTCGCGAGCTTGAATTCACAGCCGGCAACTTCGTTTTTGGCCTTTTCCACGATATTGCCCCTTCCCCTGCTCAATATGTAGTAAAGTTCTTCGACGGATTCCTTTATAACGGTAATATTATTGGAATACCTGCACCCTGAAAGGCTCCTGTAGTACCTGATGTAATCCTCAAGATAAGGTATGGACGGGGTTTTTTTCAACTGCAGGTACGCTTTTTCGTAATCCGCCTTTTCCACGTACGCCACGCCGAGCATGAAATTGTACATGCTCCTGTAACGGGGGTCCTTCCTTTTCTGTTTCATAACAGACGCAACATCAAGATTTTCGACTAGAGGCATTTCCACCCTGGGCATAAGCTCAAGCTGTTTGCAATAAACTCCTGAAGATAAAAAAAGGACAAGCAGCAATTTCACAGCGCGTATCCCCCCGATACCGCGAAGAAAGCCGTGTAAGCCCTTCTGTAACCGCCGGCGTTATCAAGGAAATGCATAAAAAAACCGGCGACGGGATACAGGGCGATTCTGTCGGTCAGCCTTGTCGAATATACAATCTCGACACACAGCGCGTGCAATAATGATTTTACAAGATTGATGGAATAATCAGAGTCCCCGGACAGTGTTGTTTCGTATATTTTCGCGCGGCCGATACCGTAATACAGGCTGAAAGAAAACCTGCTCCCCATAGGGAGAGAAAACTTAGGCCCGAATATATCCGTATCATAATAAATATAATATAGGTCCGTTGCGTTC
>JAFGOL010000147.1 GCA_016926495.1 Oligoflexia bacterium | reverse complement strand
TTTTTTTACTGTATTCCGGGCCTGAGCTTATCGACGAGCAGAGTTTCCGTCCGGTTGTGCCTGAATCGTACGATAGTAATCAGATTGATATGATTTTGTCCAGACTGTCGCTGGAACAGAAAATAGGCCAGATGCTCATATACGGGTTCAGGGGAGAAAACGCCCTTAGCGACGCTATTCCGCTCATCAACAAATACCATGCCGGGGGAGTTGTTATTTTCACTCACAACGTCAGGGACGAGGCCCAAATATCATCGCTGACAAGGGCAATACAATATCACTCGCTTAAAGCTATAGGTATTCCCTCTTTTATTGCCATTGACCAGGAGGGCGGAAAAGTTTTGAGGCTTAAAAATGTCGCTACGGTCTTACCCGGTAATATGAACCTCGGGGCAACAAGGTCAACGACCTTAAGCTTTCTTGCGGGTAAGCTCACGGCAATAGACCTTGAAATACTGGGCATAAACATGAACTTCGCTCCTGTTCTGGATGTAAATATCACGCCTGACAATGAAGTTATAGGGGTAAGATCATTCGGGGATGATCCCGCGATGGTATCGAGGCTCGGAACGGCTTTTATACGTGGAATCCAGTCAAGACGCGTAAGCGCGACGGCAAAACACTTTCCCGGACACGGAGGCACAAGGGCCGATTCACACTTTGGAATTCCGGTACTTGAGCACGACTGGGATTCCCTGAAGCGACTTGATCTTTCGCCCTTCATAAGCGCAATAGCGGAAGGCGTGGACGCAATAATGACAGCGCACATTGTTCTGCCCAAAATAGATCCCACGAATACTCCGGCCACACTTTCAAAAAAAATCATAACCGGCATCCTGAGGGAAGCGCTGGGGTATAAAGGCCTTATAATCACGGACGATATGGAGATGAAGGCGATCACAAAGGACATGTCCATAGGCGAAGCCGCGGTACAGGCTGTTCTTGCGGGCTGCGACATGGTAACGATAGTGTGGACTGAGCAGGCCAAGGAAGATGTTTATAATTCCCTGCTCGCTGCTGCAAGGACAGGAAGAATTCCCATTGAGTCCATCAACGAATCCGTAAAAAGGATCCTTGAAGTAAAAATAAAAAGAAAGCTCTTTGAATACCCTGACATGAATATTGAAGAAGTAAGACGAATAGTCGGTAACAAGTTCCACAGGCAGATAGCGCAGCTTATAGCGAAAAAGTCCATCACTCTCGTTAAAAACACGGGCAACGTAGTACCCGTTCAAAACGGCGGAAACTTTGTCGTTTTAAGTCCTTTTTCCTATTTTTCCACTGAACTTAAAAACCGGGGATTAAAAACCAGCTTTATAAAAATGGATGTCAACCAGCGGCGTATTCAGAGAAATTATTTTGTCAACAAGGTCATACGCGAAAACAAAAACGCGGACGCGTTTATTGTAGCGGTTGTCGACAGGAGCCAGGCGCAGATAGCGGGAATGCTTAAAAAGGCTTCAAAAAAACCGGTGATCGTGGCGGCGCTTGATTCGCCTTACGTATACTCAATGGTTAAAAACGCCGATGCCTATATCTGTTCGTACAGCTTCAGGACACAGGCCATACGCGCCCTTGCGGGCGTAATTTCCGGCAACTACTTCGCGTCCGGCAGGCTGCCGGTCACCGTTGATATCGCGGAATCAAAGGAAGCTCTCTAAGCGCAGGGTTGTTTTTATCCCTGTTGATAACAGATTAATATTTTAAAAACGACGTTCCGTATTTTAACTTACTGCGGGTTACCAATTTACTCCTCTATGGTTTTTAAAATATTAATCTGTATACCTTTGGGATAAAAATATGCTCTTTTGAAAAATCTTTTTATTGAGTGCTTTGACAAGTACGTATAAAAAATGTAAGCATAAAACTAGCCAAAACAATCGCCCAAAAACTGGACCTGCCTGCCGAATGGCTTGTAAAACTGGCCTTACAGGATCAGATAGACAGGGAAGGATTAAAACTGAAAGTCGGGTGATTTATAAAGCACTCGGCTTTTAAGCCGCTATCTTTATGGAGGCATAAAATGCGTCTTCTTCGTACTTTTTAAGGATATCTTTTAATTCCTTAACGTAATTAAACTTCTTTTTTTCCGCCAGCTGTTCTCCTTCAATATGAAACTCCAAAGCCTCTTTAAATCTTTTCAGTGCGGAATCTATTGACTTATCAGTGGCGACACATCCGTTTATAACCGGGCTGTGGGCACTGTATCCGTTTTTTGTCCTTAATATTACCACCGGAACAAAGACGGCCTTTTTCATAATTCCTCCTCCCGTATGCAGGCTTGTTTAAATATGCTTGCCGCGGTCTTGGGGTGCAAATCATCATTGGCTGAGTGAAAACTTACCGTAACCAGTCCGGATTTTTCCGGATGAGCGAACTGCATATGACTCCCTTTCACCTTATGTCTAATAATTGATTCTGCTTTCTTGCATAAAAAAGTCAAAATAACCGGATCAGGGAAATATTAAAAGCAACCCTTCCTTGTCCAGCATTTCCCTTATCGTAGCAGGAGGCGATTGGAACGGGGCGGCCTTTGTCACGGCATCCACGGCAAGCTTGTCAAATTCGGCATTGCCTGAAGACTCGTAAATTTCAGGAGATTCTATTGAACCGTCATCCTTAATGGTAAGAACTATTGACGCTTTCAGGTTTCCGGTTTCCATCCACGGAGGCACAGACCAGAATTTCCTTACAAGTGCTTTTATGCCCTCTATATACTGTACGCCTATTGCGCTGTTAATACTCTGGCCCGAGTCGGAGCTTACACTGCCCGTGCCTGTTTTTGAGCCTGTAAGATTTTTCGTCAGGGATTCCCCGGCCCTGAGTCCTTTTATTATTTTTATCTTTTCAAGGTAATTGCTTTTTGCGATGGATTTTTTCAGATTCTCTATGGCCTTCATTTTTGAAACCGCCAGCTCTTTCAGGCTTGGCAGCGCCATGGTGGACGGATCTTCCTTAACGCTGCTTTTATCCAGCACCTTGCCGAGATCTTTTTTAAGTATATTGGGAAGACCTTCAGCCTGCGCGTCAACAGCCTGAATTACAGTGGCCGAAATAACAATCATTTTACTTTCGGAATTTTTTCTGTGCGTATAGATCAGAAAGGCAAACAGCAAAAAATGGCCAGCAACCGATGCTATAACAAAGCGCCTTTGTATGGCGGAAAAATTATTCATTTCCCTCATCCGGCGGAATTGTTACAAGCCCTATCCTCGTTATGCCTGCCTCCTTAACCTTGCTTATGATATTGGCTACAAAACCGTATGGAAGCTCTTTATCCGCCTTTATGAAAATATCCTTGTTGGTCCTTTTTCTGAAAACCAGCTTGATCCTTGTCTCAAGGCCGTTCTCAGGGACCGTGTAGGAGTCCATGATTATTTCCTTGTTCCTTTTTAAATACAAAACCACGGGCTTCTGGTCTTTTGACAGTCTGGCGGCCTTTGCCACGGGCAGATTAACGTCTATACCCTGATCCAGTAACGGCGCCGTAACCATGAAGATTACAAGCAATACGAGCATGACATCAACAAAGGGAGTAACATTGATGTCACTAAACGCTTTCTTGTTGCTTTTCTTTACTTCCATTTTTTTTACCGGCTCCGGGCACTTCCGGAATCTTAAGTTCCGGCTGTAAAAAAGTACGGTATGTTATGTTCATAAATTCATAGATGAAACTATTGGAATATTGCTCTATCCTCTCAATCTTCTTGGTGAGGCTGTTATAGAAAATAACGGCCGGGATTGCGGCGAAAAGCCCGATGGCCGTGGCAATAAGAGCTTCCGCTATACCGGGAGCCACAACGGAAAGCGTCGCGCTTTTTTGAATGGCCAGTCCCCTGAACGCGTTCATTATACCCCATACCGTACCGAAAAGGCCTATGAACGGGGATGAGGAGCCCACGGTGGCAAGAAAGGATATTTTATCGTTTATCGACGATATAAGCCTGTCCCTCTCGGCCATCATAGCCCTCTGGACATTACTGAGGCTCTCCTGCTCCAGGACATTGTCGCAAAGTTCCTTTAATTCCCTGTAACCCGCGATATACAGGTTACAAAGATATCCCTTCGCATGGTACTGGGCGTCAAGGTAAGCCTTGTCCATATCCCTGTTTTTATGAAACTTCTCCCGGAATTTTTCGGATTCGGCTTCCGTTTTTCTTAACATAAGAAATTTCGAGAAAAAGACAGCCCACGATAATACGGAAAAAAGCAGCAATGCGGCCATTACTATCTTAACAACAATATCCGCTTTCAAAACGAGTGCAGTTACATCCATGACAATAACATACCATCAACTCCGGGAAAGCTCATCAATTATTCCGGTTATATCAGTGATATCATCAAAAGGTTTTTTCAAAAACGCGTCCGCCCCGTATACCTTGGCCTGTTCAAGAGTTTCGGGAGAAGTATAGCCGCTCATCATTACCACTTTTATCGAGGGATCGGTCTCCTTTATCATCTTAAGTACGTCAATACCTGAACAACATTGCATCTTGACATCCAGAAAAACAAAAGAAGGTCGGAATTCCCTTAATTTTCCTTCAAGATCATTACCGGTATTAAGAGAATAAACATTGTATCCCCTGCTTTTAAGGATCCGTACAACCGCATTAAGAATAATCTTTTCATCATCAATGACAAGAATATTCATAAACCCCTCTTGCTAAAATATACATCAAGTAATGTCCAAATGCCAATACCTGCAAGATATAAATAAAATTTATAGAACCTGTTGGAAAAAACTATATAATAAAGTAGCTTAATAAGGAGCATTACTACACCGGTAAAAAATAACAAAAGATACCACCTTTCAAGCACTATCCAGAACACGGAGCTTGCCGGTACACCCATAAAAAATAATTTCAGAACAAGCAGCGGAATAAACGATATCAGTACAAGCTTTACCAGGTACTTTTTTTCCGTCCCCATAAAGGAGCCAACGCCGATCAGCATGGCCGTTCTTGAAAAACCCGGAATAAGGCCTATGATCTGCACCAGCGATAATACCAGTATCTCTTTTATATCAAGATACCTGCCGTCCACCTTTACCAGGGTAAAGGATGTCGACAACCGTAAAATAAGCGCGGTTACCAGGAATATTACGGCGACCCTGTCAACTCCGAAGTCAAGCTCACCCAGGTTAAGAAGCGGGAACACGATTATGGTCATAACGGACATGGTAACAAAAATATTAAACATTTTAAAATTGGTGGATGTGACCCTGAAGGAACGCCTGCCGGACAACACCGAATAAAAACCCCTGAAGCTGTCCGTAAACATCCGCAGGAGATCTTTCGAGTAGTATATGCACAGGCCCAGCGCCAGCGATATGTAAATTACTATCATAAACTCCTGTTCGAGTTTTTCAGCGCCATAATAGTATGAAATAAGCCTTTGATGGGCATAACCGTCAAGAGGCAGCATTTCCGCTACCAGATAGAGCAGGCATTGAATAATGACTACGAACATAAAACTTCAGATCCCCTGGGGCAGCGAAATAATAAAGTTTGTGCCTTCCCCGACCTTGCTCCTGAGATCTATAAAACCTCCGTGTTCGGTTATTATGCCGTGCGAAACAAAAAGGCCCAGCCCGGTCCCGCTTCCCTTTTCCTTGGTCGTAAAAAAGGGCTCGAATACCATGGGGAGCACGTTTTCGGGTATTCCTGACCCCTTGTCCGACACCTCTATAATTACATTATCAAGCTGGTCCCTGTACACCTTGACCCTGATCTCGCCTCCCTTCGGGGTTGCGTGCGCGGCATTCGTGATCAGATTGAAAAGGACCTGCTGCAACTGCCCCAGGTTACCGTATACCCATAAATTGTGATCCTTCACGTCAATGACCAGGTTATGCCCTTTAAGACAGACATTCAGGAGCGGCAACGTTGAATCAATGAGCCTGGTCAACTGTATCTTCCTCTTGGATTCGCCGGACGTGTCCCTTGAAAAATCGAGAAGATTTGAAATTATGCTCTTACACCGCTGGCAGGCGGACTCTATCTCCTCAAGATCGCTTACAAAGGAGGCGTCGTCAGAAATTTCCCTTTTGAGTATTTGCGCGTAGGCGAGAATACCGCCGAGAGGGTTATTTATTTCGTGCGCGATATTCGCGGCCAGCAGGCCTATGGCGGCGAGCTTTTCAGATTGTATAAGCTGCTTGTAAAGTTTAAATTCGGCACTCCTGTCGTTATTATACTGTATTACGGAACTGAGGTTTTCATCCTTGTCGAATATGGGAAACGCTGACGCTATAATATTTTTTTCCTCAAAACAGGGCACATTTTCAACGCTTTCGGGCTGCCTGGAAGCAAGCACCCTGGCGACAAGACAGTTATCGCATACTGCATCCCTTTTTTTGAAAACCTCGTAACAGCGCCGGCCTATCATCTGGCTTGCTTTTTCACCCGTAAGCTTTTCAATCGCGTTGTTCACGCGTACGATCTTGTAATCAAGGGAAAGTATAAACAGGGGATCCATTATCGCGTTAAATGTTTCCTCCCACTGCTTCAGACCTCTCTGGATAAAGTTTGTCGTAATAAGCCTTTCAAGCGCCACATAAATAGAACCTGATATCTCTCTTAACCTGCTGACATCCCTTTTATCGAAAATATTTTTCCCTTCCCTGCCCAGTACGAGTATATACACATAGGACTTGCCTGCCGAGGCTTTGATCCTGAGCGGATAGAGAAGAATTGAATATACATCCGTATTGTTAAAGAAAAGTTCCCTGCTCGATTCAGTGGCATAAATAGAGCTTAAAATAAGGGGAATATGGTTATTTCTTTCCATTGTATCCAGAATATTCTTAAAGTCCGGATAATCATCCAGTAACAGGAGATCGCTCCTGCCTTCCGAATACAAATTGAATTCACTGCTCTGCTCGGCGATACTCAGGATGGTTGAATAATCGCAATTCACCACGTTTCTGAGCCCCTCAAGTATGGACCCCACAAGGTCCTTGAAATTCCTGCCTGATGAAATCTTGGCAAGCAGTTCGTTTATGGCATTGATCTGGACCTGGTAACCCAGCATGGATTCCTTTGACTTGATAAGCTTCTTCTCTTTAAGCTTAATGCCCCTTTCAATTACCTTCGTGGCCTCTTCTATTTTGGTGTTTTTATCCCGGATTTCGGATAAAAGTTCCGTGTTTGTTCTTACTATTAAAGATCTTTTTACCGCGGCTTCCAGAATGAGCTTCAGGTCATCGTCGTTCCACGGTTTTGTGATAAATTTGAAAACGCCGGCCCGGTTGACCGCGTCCCTGGCAATCTGTGCGGAATTATACCCGGTAATAATAATTCTTGTAACATGGGGCCACCTGTGAGCAACGATATTAAGAAGTTCCGCCCCGTTTGTATTGGCGAGCCTGTAATCGGAAATAACAACATCCACGTCGTTACTTTCAAGAAGCATCATTGCCTCGATGCCTGTCTGGGCGGTCAATATCCCGAAATTACCGCTCAGGGACC